>JAYUFF010001137.1:0-3102 GCA_043738825.1 Schlesneria sp. | reverse complement strand
CAAACTGGCGGCCACGAGCAAACTGGCAGACGACACCGAGGCCGCGATCATTCGCAGCGATGACCGCCAGGTCTCCACGCGGCGAGTCCCGTGGATCGCGGGCCGCCTGTCCGACGTGTGGTCCGCCGCTGCGGGTGACGAGCGAAAGCAAATCGACACCAAGATCGAAGCGACGCTGAAGGAGGAACCGTGGTCCGGACGCCCTCGTCCGGACGAAGGCGTCCGGACGACAGATGTACCGAGTGACCCGGACGCTCGGAGCGTCCGGGTCACTTCTCGCAACCAGCTCGCGCAGTTGCTGGCCTTCCATCCTGCGGCGGTGAAGCTGCGGGAAGCGATCGTCGAAGAGTTGGCAGCGGCCAAAGATTTTGGAGGCGCTCAACTCGAACTGCTGAAGCTGGTCGATGATGCCGACCGAGTCACGGCGGCGCGCGCGGTGGAACGACTCGCGCGGCTGATGGAACAGTTCCACATGCCCGCCGACGCGGCCTACTACTATCGCAAGCTGGCCTCCGAATTTTCTGACGTGACGTTGAGCGAAGGCCAGGCCGTCGCCAAGTTGATCGAACTGCGACGCGGCGAAGGAAAGCTCGACTCGACGAGCCGGCTTCGCGCGCGGCCGTGGGATGACCGGCCGTTGCAGCTCGTGCAGGGAGCCGTTCAGTACTCACCGCCGACTCAGGAAGTGTCGCTGTCGTCCGCGTTGCCGTACTTCGATCCGCTCGCGGTCGAGATCCATCCGCAGGAGCAGCGGTTGGCGTTTGAATCGCTGGCCGACGGTTCGTTCGTGTGGCTCGCGCCGCTCCGCAGCAGCCCGCGCAATCAGGGCGATGGCTACGTGTCGGCAGAGTTCCTCGGGCATCAGGTCGCCATCGTGAATCGCGACGTGCTGCACCTCTTCTCGCCCACCGAGAAGCGGCTGCTCTGGTCCAAGCCGCTGGATGGCTCGGGTGAGGGCGGCCCGTTCTGGCGACATGCCTCCCGCCCGCAGCCGCAACCGATGATGACGGCCAGCCGCGACTCGGGGCGTCAACTGTCGCTGCTCACCTCGGCGCAATTCACCGGTCGGCTGGCGGTCGTTCAGCCGAACTATCTGTGTCTTTATGGACGCCGTTCGATCACGGTCCTCGATCCGCGCACGGGCGAGGAGTTGTGGCGAAAGGACGGCTTGCCGCAGTACTCGCAGGTCGTCGGCCATCGCGATGCGGTCTTCGTCGTGCCGCAGGACAACGACAAGGCGCTGGCCTATCGCGCCCTCGACGGCCAGCCGTTGAAGATCGACGGGTTGGGTGCGTTGATCGCCAGCGCGCTGCTGACGCGCGACGATTCGCTGCTGGTGGTCGAACCGGGACCGACGCTCATCAGCAAGCCGAAGACGATCGTGCGGCTCGTCAATCCGCAGACGAAGACCGATCGCTGGAAGATCGAGTTCCCGGCGGGAGCGCTCGTCTCGACGCTGGACGATGACGAACTGCTCGTCGTCCCCCTGGATGGCAAGGCCGAGCGGATCGAGATCGCCACCGGCCGCCGCTCGCCACTCGATCCACTCGGGGCCGGCGCGATGCAGGTCCGACGAAGCGAAACGTTTGCACTGGTCGATGAAGAACACATCTATCTGCTGGTCAACACGCTCGACAACAGCGGCGTCCATCACTACGGCGAAAGCCTGCTGTCGGTGCGTGCTCACGGCGCGCTCTATGCCTGGAATCGAGCCGACGGCAAGCTGGCCTGGAAACAGGATGTGAAGCACCAGAACCTGGTCGTCGATCGATTCCGCTCGCTGCCCGTGATGCTGTTGGTGTCGCGCAGTTGGAAGCAAAAGGGAAACATGAGCTTTGGCACGCTCAGCATCCGGGCGATTCACAAGCAGTCGGGCAAGGTGCTGCACGACTCGACCACGCCCTCGATGTACAGCGGCTTCCACAGCCTCCAGGTCAACGCGAGCGAACCGTCGATCGAACTCAAGTCGTACACCCTGCGCATGCGACTCGTCCCCGCCGACGGCCCCGTCGCCGAGGCCAAACCCAATCCGATGCCGGTTGAGGCGAAGAACTGATCGCGGTGCTGACCACACCGGTGGCCCGTGTCTTCAGCCCCGAAGGGGTGAGATTAGGCCAACCCGGTCCAACGGCGTGGGAGGGATTGCGCGCCAACCGTTGATCGCACGCACGCCGTTGGCGTTGCGACTAAACGTGGTATATCGGGCCGCGAGGTGATGGCGACTGCTAAACCTTCTCGCGTTCGGGAAACTTGTCGCGGTTGCTTGATCGAGCTTCGTGGCTGGATACGATCTCTCCGCGTTGACCTTTCTGAATGAAAGACCGTTTCAAACGTAACCCGCAGCGTAAGCGAGGGCGATCTTACGCTGAGTACCGCGACGCCCTCGCTTACGCTGCGGGTTACTTTCCGGGTTTTGAAACCGCTCTTTGTCCGACTTGGCTGCCCGATGTTCCTCCTGCGGCGATTACCGTTGGCGATGAAGCAGACTCGCGAGTGGCTGCGCAGCAACGGTGTTGGTTCGCACTGCGTGCGGCTGCTGGTGCTGATCTCGTTCACCGTGTCGAGCATTGGCATCCCCGTGGGCGATTGGAGTTTGCTCGGGAAGTCCGACGATTCCGCCGCGACTCCGTGGTGCCGCTGTTCAAAGAGCGCCAAGCAATCCGGGACGTGCTGCTGTGCGAAGAGCGCAGCGGGAGTGGCTTCCGGTAGTTGCTGCTCCACTCGCAAGCAACCGGCTTCCACGACAGCCGCCTGTTCGACGAAAACCAAGCCGGGCGGATGCTGCTCGCAGAAGCAGGCCGCCAAGCCGGAAGTTGCCTCGAAACCGACAAAGTCCCCGCGCGACGAAGCTCCCGCGTGGAGATCGTGCGGTTGCGGGCCGACTGATTCACCGATGCTGCTCGTCAGTACCGAACCTCGAATTCTGGCAACGGCGTTCTCACTGAACGACCTCGACGTGCGCGGCGATTCGTTTCCCGCTCGCGATGTGTCTCTCTGCGGTCAGCGTTCTCGACCGACCACTCCCCCTCCGAAGTCACCCCTCGTCGGCTGACTTTGTGACTCCGATCGCTGATCGGAGGACGGGCACTCCTGCCCGTCGAT
>JAYUFF010001136.1:0-3102 GCA_043738825.1 Schlesneria sp. | reverse complement strand
TGATGTCCACACAGACGGTCTTCACCCACGCGGGGAGCAGGTTGCCGACGGCAATGCTGTGCAGTGTCGTCGCGATCATCAGGCAGAACGTGACCCCTTGCACCAACTCGCGCATCTTGGTTTGAGCGGCCAGTGAATCGGTGATGACATCGGGGAGCGGCCCGTCGTCGCGGATGCTGCCTGCCAACACGTAGGGGATGTTGTGCTGAAGGCACTCGTACATGATCCCCTCGGTCAGCAAGCCTTGCTCGACCGCCTGACGGATGCCACCCAGACGCCGCACGCGGTTGATCGACCGCAGGTGGTGTTCGTGTCCCTCTTCGGTCGTGCCGCCGTGCTCCATCGAGATGCCGAGGCTGGTGCCGAAAAACGACTGCTCGATGTCGTGCGTGGCGAGTGCGTTGCCGGCGAACAGCACGTTGACGTAGTTGCTGCGAATCAGCCAACTCAATAACTCGCGGCTTCCCGTATGGACGACGGCCGGTCCGGCCACGACCAGGATTTTCCCGGTGCCTTGCGCGGCGCGACGCATCAGTTCGGCGATCTCACGCACGGTGACGTGCTTCGGCTTCTCACTCGACACGGTGCTGTTCATGAAGCCGAACGAGTGCTTTCGATCGACATCGCGCCCGACGGGGAAGACGCGCGTGCCGAGACGGCCCACGACAACCGAGTCGCCCTGCTTCACATCGACCATCGCGACGCAGCGGGCTTTCTTGGTGGCTCGATCCACCGCGATGCCGCAGTCCATCTCTTGCCGTTCGACACCGACCCAATGCCCGGCGAGACGGACCTCGGTCGGCTCGTTCGTCGTCGCGTAGAAGCCCTCGGGAAACGCACCGTCCATGTCGGCCGGTTCGAGCCGACAGTCGTGATGCTGCACGGGAACCGCCCCGTGTTGGCCGATCGCGGTCAGAATCTTTTCGAGGCACGGTTCGGTCGGAGCCGACACCGTCAGCCGAACGTAGCTCGGGTCGTTGCGATTGTGCCCGATGCGGATCTCGTGGCTTTGGTACTCGCCCCCGAGACCCGTGATCTCGTCGAGCACCTTCGGCAGCAACAGGCTGTCGATGATGTGCCCCGCGAGTTCGACATCTTCGCAAAACGGAGCGTGCGGCCGCGCGGACTCGTTGGGATCAACCTGCGTACTCATGAGGGAGCCTCCTCTGCTCGTGGAATTTCGTTTCGGATTTCGTGCTTGGGATTTGACGTTTGCACGCCGCGTGCTGTCGCCTGTCATTCTAATCGTGTCCCGCTAAGATGCGCTCCCCGTTAATAGTTTCTGTCGCCAAGGACATGGGTGGACCAGCACGATGCGAGACCAGCCAACTCGCGCCCAACTTGCCGTCGGCCTGATTGGCCTCGGCCCATCGTGGGAGCAGCACTACCGCGAGGCCGTGCAGCGGTTGTCCTCCAAAATCTGTGTGCGCGCCGTCTGCGATGCCGTCCATGTTCGAGCGGCCGCCGTGGCGAGTGAGTTCCGCGCGGCGACATTCTCGTGTCCGTGGCAACTCTCGCAGCGACGCGACATCAAGGCGTGGCTGATCCTCGACCCAGGCTGGTTCGGCATCTATCCGGCCGAGTTGGCGGTGTGGTGTGGACGCCCGGCCCTGTTCGCCAATTGTTTCGGCTCCGATCCGCAGCGCCTGACCGAACTCTTCGGGCACGCCATTGAACGCGGTGAAACGTTGTTGCCCGAGTTCCCGCAGCGGTTTCTCCCCGCGACGACCCGGCTCCGCGAACTGATCGCGACGAAGCTCGGCCCGGTACGCAGGATCACACTTCAAGTGCCAACACTCTCGACTGGAAATGCCGCCGCGTTGGAGTGGCTCGTCGAGCAACAGGCCGATTGTGTCGGACTGCTCGATTGGTGCGCGTGCCTCATCGGGAAGCCCGCCGCGACGGTGGAGTTCGACTCCAGCGCCGGGGAGGCCCGTTTCCAATTGGATTTTGCCACACCGCCCGCCAACACGACTCTGGATGCGCCCGTGGCCGAGGTCTCGCTTGCACAGGACTTGAATCATCCACGCCATGAACCGCGCCGCCTGGTCGAATGTGAGCACGGCTCGGCGATCATCGCACACGCCACGAGCATCACCTGGCAAACCAAAACCGAGCGTGCGGACGAGTCACTCACCAACGAACGGTCTCCGTTTGAGATCATGCTCGACCAGTTTTGTCGTCGCGCGCTGGGGGGCCTTGTTCCCGTGCCAACCTCGACGGACGCCGTGCAAAGTCTGGCGATCATGCAGGCCGCCACCGAGTCGCTTTCCACGGGACGCCGTGTTTCAGTGAAGTCGGCAGCACACCTCTGACGAAACTCTGACAGCGGCAACGGCGAGTCTCCTCTGTCACGGTAGAGTTTTCCGATGGCGCGTTCGGAGGTGACTGGACAGCCGTTTGAAGCGACGCAATACTACCGCCGACTTTGACCGGCCACTGACGGCGAACCCGTTGGTGGCGGCTGTTGTCTGTGGTAGAGAGGGCGTATAGCTCAGTTGGCTAGAGCGCAGCTCTGATAAAGCTGAGGTCCGTGGTTCGAGTCCACGTACGCCCAATCCGAGCCGTCGAATCCCTCGGCGGCTCACTGGTTTCTGGGCGGTTCATCGCCTGCGGGTCTTCTGAACGGTTCACCGCTCGCTGATTTCGGGCGGTTCACCGCTCACTGTTGTTTTAGCGGTTCACCGCTCACTGGTTTTTGCAGACGCTCGCCACCGCGAACGTCTGCGGTCGGGGACGTAGCTCAACTGGGAGAGCGCTGGCTTTGCAAGCCTGAGGTTGCCGGTTCGATCCCGGTCGTCTCCACTCGAAAAGCCTTGCTCGCAAACACTGCGGGCAAGGCTTTTTTGTTGGGTTTCGTGCGGTTTCCGAGTGTCGCTCGTCTCGCCGTTCGTTCGTTGCCAGGTCGATCTTGCTGTGACGCATTGCCGCTTGAGTCGTTCGCGGAGCAACGCCCCCTTTGCTGAGCAACGTCCCGAACAAAGTCCGCAGGGCGCGAACGTTGATGATTCGGCCCTGCCACTTGCAGAGTCCACGCGGGAACGGATGAGTCCGCAGCAAGCCTCTTCGTGAACGGCTGATCTTCACGCCCACGGTGGAGAC
>JAYUFF010001135.1:0-8170 GCA_043738825.1 Schlesneria sp. | reverse complement strand
CGCGATGAAGACCTGGTTGTTCAGCTCCACCAGCGGCAGAAACAGTCCGTGAGTCCGCATCACGCTGGTGTTGTAGCGCGAATGATCGGTCACGAGGTTCGAGAAGAGTCGTGCGTTCTCCTGCTGGCGGACGAAGCCCTGCGTCACGCGGATGCCGATCACCGACTCGGCCAATGTCGCGGTGACGCGGCTAAAGGACTCACGCATCTGCCGCAGGACGATGCTCAGCTTGCGATGGAAGTAGCGGTTGATGCCCCACAGCACGGGAGCCAGTCCCAACACGAGCAGGAACAACCCGGCATCGAACCAGATCATGCAGGCCGCCGCGACAAACATCTGCCCGAACGCGACGAGGCTGACGAACAAGACCTCCTGCACGCCGACGCGCACGTCCTCAATGTCCGAGATCATCCGGCTGATGATCCGCCCGACCTTCGTCTTGTGAAAGTAGCTCATCGGCATTCGCTGGAGATGAGCGAAGATGGCGTTCCGCAGATCGAACACGACCGCCTCACCCATCTCGAGCGCGTACCGCTGGCGAAAGTGCATCGTGACCTGCGTACACAGAGCCAGCCCCGCGAAGATGGCGGCTCCCACAATCACTCCGCCCGTGTCGCCCTGTTGAATCGGCCCGTTGATGACTGCGGCCAAAACCCACGTCAGCGCGGGAAGCTGAATCGCCCGCAACACGACCGAGACCAGCAGCCAGTTCCGCCGCCGGGCATACGGCCGCATGAACCCCATCAGCCGCGCGATGAGTCGAAAATCGAGCGGCCTCGATTCCGCATGGTCCTCGTCCTTGGGACCAATCTTGGTGAGAGCGTTGACCTGAACCGTGCGAGTCATGCGTTGCTGCCAATTCCTTCCGCACCCAACGCCGTTAACCATCTCGAAGTCCGGCTTTTCCGAAAGCCGGACTTCTCTCCGGGGTGCGTCCTCCCGGAGGGAAGTCCGGCTAACAAAGCTAAGCCGGACTTCAAGCCACTGGCACCCAGCATCGTGCGTCTGCGCTACTCAGCCGCTTGAGCGGAGCGACCGCCGGGGCGGTTGGTCGTGATCCAGACGAAAGCTCGCCCCGACTCGTCCTGCCAGATCTGGCTGGAGAGCTTTTTCGGGACGACCATCTGTTTGAGTGCCACGCACCACGACGTGCGACCGCGCTTGAACGAGACCTTCAGTTTCGCCGGGTCGATCCCCTTCGCGTCGAGTTCGGCGTAGTCGATCAGCACGGGAGTCTCAGCCAATTCCGAGACCGCGAGGAACACGTCGGACAACTCGACTTGATCGAGTTCAATTGTCGTCATCGTGAAAAACTTGGGAGCCGCCTTGAGTCGCAACTGTTGCAACGGCCAGCCGACCGGCCAGTAATCGTCTCGCTGCCCGAGCGGCTCGATCAACAGTTCGAGTCCGCCGGCGGGAGTCCGATTCGGTCGAAAGCCCAGTCCGCAATCGTTGAGTGCAATCGCGAGAGCCGTTGCCGCGCTGAAGCCTTTCACCTCTTGCCGCACCGTCGCGCGAGTCGTTCGTTTGGTGAGGGTCTCGGTGGCGGCTTGACTCCACCGCAGCGGGGGCTCGTCGGGCAGCGGCAGCTTGGAGACGGCCTCGCGAATCGGCAGGCCCGTCAGTTCGGCATTCGCCGTCTTGCCGAGGCTGTCGTACAGTCGAGCGAACTGTTCCTTCGAGAGGCCCCACAATGGCAGGCCCTCCGGCGAACCCTGTGCTCCATAGGTTCGCAGATCGTCGATCCATTCCTTGAACTTCGCGCCGTCCGACAGCGAGAAGCTCCGTCCGGGGAACTCGATCTTGCCCGCACGGTCCAGCGTGCCCACGGCCGTGACGTAGCGGATCGTCCCAACTTCACGCTCGCGAACCTCACGCTTGTCGTCGAGTCCCGCCTTCTGAATCTGCAACGAAACGTCGAGCGACTCGATCGCCTTCAGCCACTGCTGCGAATGCAACGCACCGCCATCCGTGCTGGCCAGCAGCTTGATTTCGACAAACGTCACGCGCGGCTTGGACGAGGTCGGTGGCGTCGTCGTGGCGGGTGGCTTGAGTCTCGTCGTCGGGGACTGCGCTGCAACGAGCCGCGTCATTCCCATCGAACAACCGACAACCATAGCCATCGTCAACCAGGTGCCGCGCCGCGTCATGTTGATCTCCCCACGATGGACTGTTGTTCGTCGCGTGCCTCCACGCTGAGAAGCATCCTACGTGAGACTTGCACGGGGCAACAAGACACAGTTCCACGCGAGCAGGGCCATCGCCTTGTTGAATCTGAGGTATTGGGTGCCACGGTCACGGAGCCTCGACGTGGCCGTGAGATTGGGAAACCGCCTTCACGTCCTCGCACGGCCACGTCGAAGCTCCGTGACCGTGGCACCCCCATTTGAAACAGGCGATGGCCCTGCAACGCGAACCGAACTTGGTTGGCTCGACAGGAAATCGGGAATCGATCCCGACGCATCTCCGGCCGCGCGAACGTGTCAACTTGCTCTTGTACGGACCCGCGCAATTCCCTAGTTTCCGCTCGATTCGAGCAGTCCGTTTTGCGTGTCGTTATCTGAGAGACTCGACAGGCGTGACCTGTTGGCACTCGGAACGTGTCGAGCGAGGAGCATTGAAATGGCCGGACAAAAACTGTTTCCGACTCACATCTACGAGATTCGTCGCTGGCTGAGAGATCGCAGCATCAAGAATCAGTTGAAGCGCCCGGAAGGTCGGACCCGGTATTGGAACGAACTCGCGAAACAATGCGCAGACCGGTCCCTCATCCAGCTCTTGGAATCGACCCTGAGCCTACCGGGCGATGTCATTGAGTGCGGCGTCTATCGCGGAGCGTCGTTGATGCAGATCGCGCACGCGATCAAGGAGAATCGTTCCGACAAGCGAGTCTTCGGGCTGGACAGCTTTGAAGGATTTCCAGAGGACTCCGTCAGTTCGGCCGATGTGGGCGCGGGCCGCTGGCTGTCGAAACTTCAGAAAAAATTTCGATTCGCCGCAGACACTCCCAGCCACTTGCACGCGATCGCCGACGCCTTCGATCTGAATATCGAGCTGGTTCAGGGATACTTCTGCAACACGCTGCCCGGCGTCCAAGACCGGTCATACTGTTTCATTCACCTCGATGTCGATCTGTACCAGTCCTATAAAGAATGTCTGGAAGGGCTGTATGACCGGCTCGTTCCCGGCGGCGTGATCGTCTTCGATGAATGGGAGTGCGAGAAATGGCCGGGCGGGACACTCGCCATCAAGGAGTTCTTCAGCAACCTGCCCGAGAAAGTCCAGACCACGTCCGACCGGAAGGATCCCGCCAACTACGTGCGCAAGCTGCCGGCAGATTTGTCGCGGCGTGTTGCCTAGATGCAGATATTCATGGCCGCACACCAACCCGAAGCGTGAGCGAGGGCGTCGTCACGGTTCGCCCTCGTTTACGCTTCGGGTTGGTGTGCGGTGTCGCGTTCCCTCTACCTGGAGGCCATGAATCACGGCCTGCTCAAACAGAGTTGGAGCACTTGTGCGTTCTTTCGTGACTGCGACATCGGCACACGAGCCTGGTGAGCGGCCACCGGAAAATCGGTTGGCTGAAAACGACGGTCGCACTGCGGCGAGTTTGCCGACCGAGTTGTTCGTCACCAACTTTCATCGCCGCTTCACGGGTGTGTCGGCCACGGCCAACGGAGTCGTCTCGCAACAACTGAGGCAGCGTTCGCTTCAACTCGTGGGCCACTCGCTGCCACTCGCCCCGAAGCCGATCTCGCTGTGGACCGCATTTCGCCTCAGCCGACGGCCTCCCGCGAACCGCCCGTTTGCCATCTGGCACGTTCGTCGCAACATCGAGATGCTGGCGGGCCTGTTTGCGCGAGATCTGCTGCGACTCCCGATTCGACTCGTGTTCACGTCGGCCGCCAAGCGTCGGCATTCGCTCATTCCCCGAGCGTTGATTTCTCGCATGGATGCCGTCATCGCGACGACTGCGGCAGCAGCCCAGCTTGTTCCGCATGTGGCGGCGGTGGTTCCACACGGCGTCGATATCGAGCGGTTCGTTCCGCCACAGGATCGCCCACAGGCGTGGGAGTTGTCTGGTTTTCCCGGACGCTTTGGAATTGGCGTCGTCGGGCGGGTCCGACCAGAAAAGGGGACCGATCTCTTCGTGGATGCAATGCTCCGTGTTCTGCCTCAGCGGCCGGACTTCACGGCGATCATAATCGGCCGGACAACGCCTGGAGACGCGGCGTTTGAACGCGATCTGAAAGCGAGGATTCAGGCTGCGAACCTTGCGGAACGCTGTCTCTTCGTTGGCGAAATCCCAGCCGGTCAGATGCCTGCCATGATGCAACGCCTGTCGCTGCTCGTCGCGCCGCCGCGCTACGAGGGATTCGGGATGACGCCCCTGGAAGCGATGGCCTGCGGCGCGCCCGTCGTTGCCTCAGACACGGGAGCCTTCGCCGACATGATTGTCGAAGGAAAGACCGGACATGTCGTTCCGGCCGGTGATCTCGAATCGCTGGTTCAGTCGATCGTCTCGATCACTAAGGATCCGCCGCAACTGGCCAGCATGGGCCAGGCGGCTCGGCAACATGTTGTCGAGCACTTCGCACTGACGCTTGAGGCCGATCAGATCGACCAGGTTTATCAGCGTCTGTGGAACGGAGAACGATTCTAGCCGACGGCCGACAACGCAGATCCCGTCACGCGCAGCGTTGCCGCGTTGAATGATCGGACGAAATCCCCTGTGAAAAGTCTCTGATCAGTTGTACGGCAGCGTGCCACTCCGGTTCGCATCCGGCAAAGTCGCTTGCTCGAAGCGGCCGACAGTGTCTCGCACGATCTGTCCAAAATAAATCGATCGCTCGTTCCGCAGGCCCATTGACAACCTGACGGACCAGTTCGACGACCGACCGCCGTGGTCGTCGATTCGCCAAATTGGGATCACGCAGAAATCCGAGCGAGTCATCGATGAACCGTTGGGCGTCCGCTCGGTCTATTCCCGCGTGCTGGAATTGAACGGTGAGGCACTCTTTGAATCGCTGGTAAAACAACTCGGACTGCTGTCGCACGCCAGAACGCAGCACACGTCCAGCGTTCGAGCGATGACGTTGCCGGATCGAGTACATCAGCGGCATTACTTTCAGTCGTCCGCACAAGACACTCAGTTGCGACAGCAGCACCTCCGGAACCTCCAGCGACAGCCGGGAATCCGTCTGGGCCGCAGTGATCCGGAAATTGCCGAGCAGAGTCTCCGTCCGATAGACCGCATAAAAACTGGAAAACACCCGCGCGATCATCTGGCGACAACGATCCAACGGTCGGTCATGTTCAATGGAGTATCCCTTGAGTACCCGCAATCCACTGCCGTGCCACAGCGCGGGTGTCGTGTTCAGTTGCACGGTGCGCCCCATGGCCGACGAGTACCCCGGCTGGTTCTCCAGAAACTCAACGCAACGCCTGACCGCATCGGGAAACAAGAGGTCGTCGTCGCCACAAAACACGACGAACGGCGTTTGTACTTGTTCGAGTCCGCGAACGCACTTCTCGAAAAAACTCAAATCGAAATGCCGATACTCGATGTCCATTTTTGATTTGCAGGACTCGATGACGGTAAGATTCTCCACGGCGGCCGGAGGATTACTCGAATCGACCACTAAGAACGAGAAGCCCGGCACGAATTGAGAATAGAACTGCAACAAACGCCGCAGGAACTGCGGACGGTTGTGAGTCGGCACCAAACAGGTGAGGCGTTCGTCAGACATGAGGTTGGCTCTCTGGAGTTTGGCAACAGGTTGTGAACAGTTCTTGGCTTCGGCTCGCATCGCCAGTTCGATGCCGCCCGAATCCCAGTTCGGCGGGTGCCGCTATGCACCGCGCTTCAACAGCGTAAGATCGGCAGGAATCCCGTGGGGAAAGTCTCGGACGAGTTGAATTGCCGTCTGCAAGATCGGACCGCACTCGGCGTAATCGCTTGCTCGAAGCAATCGCTTGATCGCCGAGCGACCACTGTAATTCGTCCACAGCGTGCCCAACGTCAGATCGGTGGTCTTTCTGACAAGACGCCGCATCTGCTCGACGGTCGATCTTCGGCGTCGTCGGCCGACCACGTTGGGATCTCGATAAAAACCGTATGAATCATCGATGAACCGTTCGGCGTCCGCGCGGACGGCACCCGTTTGCTCCAATTGTTCGGTGAAACACCGTTTGAATCGCTGATACAGCAGTTCGGCCTCGGGCTGGACCCCCGTCCGAGTCACCCTGCTATTGTTTTTGCCGTGGTCTTCCGTGAGTGAGTACATCAGCGGCAACACTTTGAGTCGCCCTCGCAGCACGCTCAATTGAGACAGCAGCAACTCTGTGAGATGCGGCGTCGATCGGGAATCCGTGTTGAGTGCGGCCGTCTGAAAAGTGTCGCGCAGACTCTCCGTTCGATAGACGGCATAGAAGTTTGTGAACCAGTAATCGGCCAGCCGAATGCAACGGTCGAAGGGACGATCGTCCTCAATGGAATATCCCTGATAAACCAGGCACGGCCAGTGCGGCGAAACGACAGACAGGTCCGCGTTCCTTCCGATTGCGGATCCGTAGCCCGGTTCATTGTCCAGAAACTCCACACATCGCCAGACCGCGTCGGGAAACAAGAGGTCATCATCCGCGCAGAACACGGTGAACGGCGAACTGAGACTTTGCAAACCCTCGACGCACTTTTCCATGGCGTCCAAGTCAAAGTGTCGATAGTTGACTTGCAAACCTCCCCGCACGCCGTTGACCACCGAGATATTTTCTGCGGCGGCTGCGGGATTGCTGGAATCCACGATCTCGAACGGGAAGCCGGGCGGGAACTGAGTGTAGAAATGCAGCAAACGTCGTAAAAAGTGCGGTCGGTTGTGGGTCGGCACCACACACGTGAGTCTGTCGTGAGGCATGAGCGGGGATTCCTGGAAGCGGCAAAATTCATGGCCGGTCTGCTGGGTCGCCGCGCTTTGAATTCAGGCGGCGACTTGATTGCGATCCACCGCCGCGGCCGCGAGGACACTGCGTAGCTCGCGACACACATGTTCGACTTGTTCGTGTGTCGTTGACAGAGCACAGGGCAGGTTGAGGCCGTGGGGGCTGATCTCGTAAGAGATGTTGTTGCGACGGCGCGCAGACGCCGCTTCCGGAAGATGTGCATATGCGGGAAGCGAACTGAGCGGATGAAAGAACGGTCGGGTGGCGATCCCGCGTGCCGCCAATTGCTGGCTCAGTTCCTCCTTCTGCATTCCGAGCGACGGATCGAGGACTGCGGTCACCATCCAATAGGAGTTTCTCGTTCCGGCCGGCTCTGCGTTGAGTGTCACCCCGGGGACATCCCGCAGGGCCTCTGCGTACCAGGCAAAAATCTGACGTTTTCGACCAACCAGCTCTTCCGCGCGCTCGACCTGTGCCAAGCCAAGTGCCGCCTGCATGCTGCTCATCTTGTACTTGAAGGCCACCTCGTGGTTGAAGAAACTGACATCGCCCGGACGCCGCCCGTGATCGCGCAGGACAAGAATTCGCTCGTAGAGATCCTGTCGATCTGTGACAAGCATGCCCCCTTCGCCCGTCGTCATCGTCTTGGAACCATGAAAGCTGAAAACACCCGTGTCACCGAAACCACCGGCCTTCCGCCCGGCGAACTCGGACCCGAACGCTTCCGCCGCGTCTTCAATGACCGCGACATCGTGCCGTCGGGCAATCGCGAGGATTTCGTCCATCAGCGGCATGTTGCCATAGAGGTCCACCACAATCACGGCCTTCGTGGACGGAGTGATGCACGCCGCGAACGACTCCGGAGACAGGCACCACGTCTGGCGGTCGATATCGGCAAAGACGGGGCTGGCACCGACGTAGCTGATCGGCGCGGCAGACGCGATCCAGGTGACATCGGGGACGATGACTTCATCGCCCGGGCCGATTCCGAGTGCCGCCACCGACAGATGCAGCGCCGACGTGCAGGACGGCAGCGCGACGGCATGCTTCACACCGATGTACTCGGCGAACGCCTTCTCGAATCGGTCGTGATACTCGTTCGCCCGGTCGTACCAGCAATTCGTGACGGCGTCGGTGACGTAGTCGATCTCTCGCTGGGTAATGGATGGGCCAGCGACGGGAATCCGTTCCATCTTCAATCCTTCACGCATTTCAGGAAACCATCGGGAGC
>JAYUFF010001134.1:0-8173 GCA_043738825.1 Schlesneria sp. | reverse complement strand
GCTCGACTTTTGCCAAGCTCACCAACCGCCGCAAAATGAAATCAACGGGAATCTGGGTAGTATTTGATTATTGCACACCCGCGATTTACCGAGGGTGTGCAAAAACTCAAAGCCGCTGCAAAGAACCCTCGGGGTTCCAAGTAGTTTGGGTAGTGTTGAAATGGCAAAAGTCGAGCTTAGAAGCGGTTTCAAAACCCTGGAACCAACCCGAAGCGTGAGCGAGGGCGTTGGATGTCCAGCGCGGAATCGCCCTCGCTCACGCTTCGGGTTGGTTTTGAAACCACCTCTACTCTTCACGGTCCTGTTCTTTTCTCATATCTGTGCCCTCTGTGAAATCTGTGGTCAAACTTCTGCTTCATGAACTGGCGGTGACTTTCGATGAGCGGCCCGCTGACTGAGTAGCGACGGAAGAGAAGAAGAAACACGACACGGGCATGTTACAAACCTGCCCCACCATGAACTGGAATTCGACCCGATGGCCCTGCTCTCTCTCCGCAAATTGACGATGCGTTTTGGCGGTCTTACCGCCGTGAACGGCTTCGATCTGGAGGTCGAGCCGAACAAGATCTACTCGATCATCGGCCCCAACGGCGCGGGGAAGACGACCGTCTTCAACGCTGTCACCGGCATCTACTCACCCACGAGCGGTGAGATCGTCTTCAACGACCGCGAACTGCGCCGTCCGGCGACATGGCGCATCTATGTGGCCTGTGCGGCGGTGGCTCTGCTCACGGGAATCAGTTCGATGTTGGTGATGGCCAACCTCGACACCCTGTGGCGAGTGGCAATCAAGAACAACAACGACGACGAAGTTCGACAGCAACCGACGTCGTCGGCCGACTTCGCGAAATACGACTCGAACGCGGATGGCCAAGTCTCGCTGAGCGAGCTGACCGACGGAGCGGCGCTGAAACCGGAGGGGCTGCTCGCGCGAGGCGACGACAACGGTGACGGGCAGCTCAGCCGGACCGAGTTCCTGCGGGCCGAACGACGACGGTTCGACTGGCCCCACGCGTGGCGTGATGCGCTGCGACAGCTTCGTGGCGAGCCGGGTCTCGTCCGGCGAGGAAGCCGCTGGCAGATCGTCCCCGCGACCAGCACTCGCTTGCTGGCGACTGCTCCCAGTCTCAAGCAAGCGCTGACGACGCGCGACAACTATGCCGAGGCGGTCACGCTCGCGCATGGAGACTGGCAGCCGGTCGAACGTGATGGCCAACAAAAATTCCTCTCGGGCGATGGGCAACGCGAATTGTGGTCGGCCCCCGATGCAGACAGCGCGAAGATCAAACTAGCTCAGTTGAAAGAGGCCGCGATTGAACAGACGACTCACCGCCGCAACCAGTGGCTGGCGCTGCTGGGTGGAATGGTGGTCGGTGGTCTCGGAACGTATTCGATCTGGCAGCGGTCGCGGCGGACTCCCGATGTGATCGCCCTCGCCGGGATCGCCCGCACGTTTCAGAACATCCGCCTGTTTCAAGACATGACCGTGCTGGAGAACGTCCTCGTCGGGATGGACCGCAGCTTTTCACCTAACCTGTTCGGCATGTTGTTTCGCTCACCGGCCCAGCGCCGCAAGGAAATCGAGCGGCGCGGACGTGCCCTCGAACTGCTCGACTTCGTCAGCCTGACGCCGAAGCAAAATGACCTCGCCAAAAACCTGCCGTATGGCGAACAGAGGCGACTCGAAATCGCCCGTGCCCTCGCGTCCGAGCCGAAGCTGCTGTTGCTCGACGAACCGGCGGCGGGCATGAATCCGACCGAGTCGGAAGAACTGATGCACCTGATCCGCCGCATCCGCGACACCGGCGTGACGGTGCTGCTGATCGAGCATCACATGAAGCTGGTGATGGACATCTCCGACCGAATCGCCGTGCTCGACTACGGCCAGAAAATCGCCGAGGGAACTCCCGCCGAAGTCCGCGCCAATCCGCGCGTGATTGAAGCGTATCTCGGCAAGGAAGACGTGAGTTGATGAGGACGGGAATTGATAAATGACAATTGCGAATTTCTAATTGCAAAATGGAAGACGGGAAGACGGGAAGAGCCGCCTTGGATGTTGCTTGCCTTCTTCATTTAACAATTTGCATTTACCAATTATCAATTTGCAATCGCCTCTGTCCCGGCCCCGCGAACTCTCATTGAAAGCCCACCCACCGTGGCCAAGTTGCTGACCGTCGAACACCTGCACGCGGGCTACGGGCCAATCGAGGTGCTGAAGGATATTTCACTGGACGTGAACGAGGGGGAGATCGTCACGATGATCGGAGCCAACGGCGCGGGGAAGACCACGACGCTGATGACGATCTCGGGGGCCGTCCGCGCCCGCGCGGGCCGCATCTTGTTTCAAGGACGTGAGATTCAGAACCTGCCGCCGCACGAGATCGTCCGACTCGGTCTGTGCCAGTCCCCCGAAGGCCGCAAGATTTTCCCGAGGCTGACGGTGCTGGAGAACCTCGAACTCGGTGCCTACACGCGCAACGATACGGTGGGGATCAAGAAGGACATCGACCACGCCTACGAACTCTTCCCGATCCTGCGCGAACGGAAAGACCAGCTCGGCGGAACGCTCTCCGGCGGCGAGCAACAGATGCTGGCGGTGGCCCGTGCGCTAATGGGCCGTCCCAAACTGCTGCTGCTCGACGAACCGTCGCTCGGCCTGGCTCCGCTGATCGTGCTGAAGATCTTTGACGTGATCCGCAGGCTCAACGCCGAGGAGGGGATGTCGGTCCTGATCGTCGAGCAAAACGCCCGCCTCGCCCTGAAGCTGGCTCATCGCGGCTACGTCATGGAAACCGGCACAATCACGATGAGCGACTCGGCCAGCTCGCTGCTGAACGACCAGCGGGTGAAGGACGCGTACCTCGGCGAATAAACGTCGCATCGCCGCCGTATTTTCTTCAACCCCGGAGGGGTGGCCTACGGTAGCCCACGGCGTGAGCCGTGGGACCGAATTGCTCTCAAAACATCCAGCCCCGGAGGGGCGACATATTCAAACGAATGCGCTGACCGCGAACGTCATGATATGTCGCCCCTCCGGGGCTGGTCGCTTTCGTCCGTCCGTGATCCACGGCTGACGCCGTGGGCTACCGTAGGCCGCCTCTCCGAGGCTCAGGAGGCTGGGGGCGTTTCTGGATCCGTCGATGTTTCTGGCTTCACCATCGCTTTTGCCTGCCGATGTTGCCGCCACTCCCACAGCGGGGGCAGCAGCGACAGGAAGACGATGGCCACCATCACCAGTTCAAAATTCTTCTTGACGAACGGAAGCGTGCCGAAGAAGTAGCCGAGCAAGGTGAAGATCAGCACCCACACGACGCCGCCTGCGACGTTGTAGAGGGCGAATCGGCGATAATCCATCGCGCCGACTCCGGCCACGAATGGCGCGAAGGTGCGGATGATGGGAACGAACCTCGCGAGGATGATCGTCTTGCCGCCGTACTTGTCGAAGAACTGCTGCGTCTTGATGAGATGCTCGTGCTTGAGGAACGGCAGCTTGCCGCTGAAGGCGCGCGGGCCGATCCATCTGCCGACGGCATAATTCACCGTGTCGCCGAGAATCGCCGCGATCATCAAGCCCGGCAGCAGCCATTCCATTTTCAGAGTGCCATCGGCCGCGAAGGCTCCCGCCGCGAAGAGGAGCGAGTCGCCCGGCAGGAACGGCGTCACGATCAGGCCGGTCTCGCAGAAGATGACCGCGAACAGGATCGCGTGCGACCAGACACCGTACTGGGCGACGATCTTCTTGAGTTCGTCGTCGAGGTGAAACAGCAGGTCGAAGCTCCACCAGAACAACGCGACCAGACTGTTGAACCACTGACTGAGCGTTTCCATCGCGTCGATCGTCCTTGATTGCGTGAGGCGTGGGGTAGGTTTTCAACCTGCCCGTGACCCTTTGATAAAACAAACGCGGGCAGGTTGAAAACCTACCCCACGCCTCTTGTTCAACTTGCTGCTACTTGGCGGCCGGTTGAGTTTCGATGGCCTTCGTCGCCGGTGCAACAACGGCGGCCGGTGGACTCGCCAGCCCCAGTTGCTTGATCAGCTTGGGAACTTCGGCGATCGAGGTTCCGATGGCGGCGACCGAAAAGAACAGGCCGGCAAATGCGAGTCCCGCGCATCGCAGCAGGCTCGGCTTGATCTCGCGCGGCAGCAGCGTCCGATTGACGGCGATGACGTGCCAGCAACTGAAGCCGAGGGCGAGGTTGTAGATCATCCCCGAAAAGACCAGCAGCGCGTCGGCCTTCACGAAGACCAGCATCACCAAGCCACAGACCGCGTAGACGCACAGCACGCCGAAATAGAGTTTGCCGATGTGCTTCGTGTCCCATTTGCGCAGCGAGGGAAGAGCGGTCCAGCAGACATCGACCCAGCGCCGCAACACACCGTCCGCCGTCGAGACCATGCTCGTCATCAGCACGAGCAGACCGCAGAACATCGTCATGTACCAGAAGATCGGCCCGAAGAACGGCCCGGCCGCCTCCTGCACTCCGCCCGCCGTCATCGCCGCCGCGAGGTTCTTGTCGGCGAGGACCGTCCCCCGATCGAGGAACTGCACCGACAACATGCTCGGCAGGGCAATCCCGATGAAGCAGGCGGGCATCCAGATCCAAAGCTGCTCGCGCTGAACATGGCCGAGCCACCCCTTCCACCGCGCCAGCGACTCCTTCGTCACCTTGAAGACCATGCCGACGTGAGACAGTTCAATCGCGTGGCCTCCCACGACGCTGGGGATCGCGCCGACGTGCTTGCCCATGCCCCAACCCTGCTCGCGCGTGAAGTTGCTGATCGGCGTGTTGGTCAACCCGCCGTTCCCCGAGATCGCCACCATCGAACAGAGCAACCCAATCACGCTCATGTCGATGATCGGCCAACCGTGTCCGCCAAACAGCGACGTGAAAACGTTGTCGGTGTTCGGCCCCAGTTCCGGTTCGCCCTTGTCCCGGATGCCGTTGTTGTTGGCGTCGCCCTCACGCTGAATGGGGACGGTCCCGACCTTGAAGAAGCCGCTGCCAATGTCGAACCAGGTCGCGGGCTTGGAATAGCAGACGGCCAGCATCATCAGAAACCCCAGCACCACAACCAGCTTGAATGTCATGATTGCTTTGAGCGAGTTGTACACCTTGCCGCCAACCAGCAGCGGTAACAGCACGAGGACGAAGAACGAACACGCCAGAAGCAAGACCAGCCTGGGATCGCTGTCAAAATCGCTTACCTTCAACTGCTGTTTATTGAGCCGTGACAGCAGGTTCCCCACCGGCTCGCGGAACTCTTTGGGAATTTCGTCCACAACGAGCAGGCCATCCCGGTTCTCGTCGAATGCCTCGAATCGTTTTACGGCTTGTCGGCGCGCGTCTTGAGCGTCGATGAACTCGGGGGCTGGTTGGCCTTGGGGAGTGGTGGCCTTGACTAGCGCCTCATCCAATTTCAACTCGGGGAGTCGATGCAAGTACACCGACGCTGCCGGGATCGCGGCGCTCGACGCCAAGTACGGCAGGAACGATCCGCAATCGAGGACCAGGTAGATGCAGAGCCAGAACATTGGACCGGGCAGCGTGCGGAACTTGCCCGTGAAGATCGGCTCGCCGGTGTAGAGGGTGTAGCGGCTGATCTCGATGTTGTAGAGAACCTGGCCGAGGATGCTGAATGCGGCGAGCCACAACAGCGCCGGGCCGAACCGCGCCGTGACTTGCGGCCCCGTCAACCACTCACCGCCACCGATCGCCGCCGCCGCCATGACGACGCTCGGCCCAATGATCGCGGTCCAGTTCCGCCAGCGAAAAATGGGAGACTCGGGCAACTCGCCTCCATCCCAGCGAGGCATCTGTTGAGACCCCGGATGTGGCGGGAAGCCGGACGCAGAATCAGTGGCCTTCGCGGTCGAGTCAGACATGGAAGCGCATTCAATGGAGCAGGAGAAAACGTCAACCGGAGTCCACCCAGAATTGGAGCGACACGCGGGCCGACGATGGTAGTCACTGCCTCTACTGGATGCGAGCATCGGTGACGGCGAATCGGTTGTCGCTGGTTGGTGGTGCCGATCTCTTCTCCGGTCTCCTCGCCCCGGTTCTGCGGGGAGAGGGTTAGCAGCCCGTTGAAAAAGTGAATAGAAGCCTGAAGCGCAAGCGAAGGATGTTGAAAACTCGGACGATTTGGACTCAACAATCCTTCGCTCGCGCTTCAGGCTTCTATTTTCAACAGGCTGTTAAACGAGTTCGATGCGATCTCAGAGGCTGCCCGAGAACTGGACTTGCCGCAACAGGTGTCGAAGTCTTGGCTGGGGTGCCACGGTCACGGATCGGGCGACGATGATTGAATACCCTCTGCGCCCCAAGTAGACTGCGACAGAGAAGCGGACTTTTCGGATTGGGCCGAGTTGAATGATTGGTCGCTTCATAGCGGGATTTGTGGAGTGCGACGATTGATCCGGTTTATCGGGTTGATGTCGTGCTGTGTCCGAGGGACTCTGGAAGACGATAAGGATTGGACACCATTGAGGCACCCGTCACGGGATGTCACGGTGGGACTGATGATCGATCAGAGTCTCACACGGGCGGTTTTGGAACACTGAGGATTTGAACGGAGTGGTCTCATGAAGGATCGAACATTGCACGCATCACAGGATCTACGCCCGCAGTATTGGCAGGGTCGCAACCTGACGCGCGGCCTGGCCGCATTGGGAGTCGTGGCCTGTGTGGTGACTGGCACCTGGGCTGTTGAGGAGGCGGCGAAGTCGGCCAACCCCGGCCTCAGTGGCATCGTGTCACCCACTCCACCTGCGGCGTTGAGTGCCGAAGAATTCGCGAAGCTCGACGGCAACTGGGCCGTGTGGTCGGCCGGTGCCGCCGCCTCCGTGTCTGAATTTTACGCGAAGCTGGCAGGTTCGGATGCCAAGGCTCAACGAACGGGCCTCGACGTGTTGAAGCGTAAGCTCGATGTCATGCAGCGAGCAATCAACGACCCGAAGTATGCGTCGCTCCACGATCCATTGATCGCGCTGCACGGTCGGCTGTCGCGCCGCGTGGAGCTGGCAGAAGCCACGCTCGGCACGCTGGAGATGGATCCAATGGCGGCGCGGACTGTGAATCTGAAAAAGAGCAGTCAGGCCGTGACCTCGTCCGTCGGCGCGTTGGAGAGCCATCTGAGTGGCATCAGTGGAGGGGCACCGTGGCTCTCGTATGTGAAGGGCGATGCGCTGCGCACGGCTCTCGCCAAGGGAGCGGACAGTGAAGCGGCGGTGACTGCCGCCAAGCAGGGCCAGGAAAAGATCGCCGGTCGGACTTCGCTGACGGTGGAAGCTCAGAAGCAGTTCCTCGGTCGTCCCGCCTTTCTGGCGTACGAAACCGCCGTCAACCAGTACCTCGAAACGGTCGCCTGGCAGCCAACCGCGAACTCGGCCGAGGAGTTGCGAACACAACTCAAGGCGCTGTTCGATTCGGCTGACTCCTACGCCGAGTCGCGGATGAAAGAGGATGCGACCAAGACGCGAGTCGCCTTCGCCGCGATTCGCAAGGTCGCGCCGGACGCCGGTGAACGGTTGTCGGCTGTCCTCCAGAAGTACCTCTTCAACTACAACACGCGGATCGTCGCGTCCGAAGAGTTTTTGAATCGCCTGATGTCCGATGCGCGCACCGAACAGGGGCCGGTTGTCGATAACGTTCTCGGCGCGGCCGTCACGGGTCGGCAAACGACGCAGACTACCGTCGGCATTGATTTGCGGCCCAGCCCGAACACCGCCAAGTTCGATCTGGCCGTGTCGGGCACGATTCAGTCCAACACGGTCGGAGTGACCAGTGAGGCCACTGTCCAGACCTCGGGCTATCACACGTTCCTCGCGGCGAAGCCGGTCACGTTTGATGGCCAGAGGTTCAGCACGGGACCGGCCACGATTTCGGTCAATCCGCACAACACAACCACGGGCATCTCAACCAACGTGAATTTTTTCCTGTTTCGCGGCATCGCCCAAAACATCGCGTCTCAGGAAGTGGAGGCTCGCCGCGGGCAGGCGGAAGCCATCGCCTCCAGCCGCATTCAAGATCGTGTTCTGCCCCAGTTCAATGCGGAAGCCGACAAATCGTTCGCCGATGCGACGGTCAAGATTGAGAAGGAAGTCTTCGCGGGACTGCGGGCGACCGGTCTCTATCCCGATGCGATCACGTATCAATCGACGGACACCGTG
>JAYUFF010001133.1:0-3107 GCA_043738825.1 Schlesneria sp. | reverse complement strand
CCAGCTTCAAAAAGGCATTGGCCCTGCGCTCAACGATTGTTCGACATTGAGGCGAGCCGTGGCTACTCGGGCGAGCCGAGCGGCAACTCAAGCGGCGTCGAATCGATGTCGCGCGGCGAACCGCCGGCAGCGGCCGGGATTGTGGGAGATGCCGCAGCCGGGATGCCGCTCTTGGGATTCGGGCCGATTGCATCGAGGTTCGTTTCGGCGGGATCGGACTCTGACGGTGGGGCGTAGGGAACCGGCAGTGGTTGCGTGGCCGTCTCACCCGATGGCTGAAGCATTTGCGGGTACATGCCACGGCTGACCCAGGGAGCGTTTGTCTTCGGGCTGTTGTAATTGTGCGGTTTACCCCTCAAATCTTCACGAGCCTCCGCGTCGCCATACGCCTTGGTTGGCCAGGCTCCTTCACTCAGGAAGATTTCGTTGTAGTCGAGCAGCGTGCCTTTCTCGACCTGCACGTTTTTGACGGACAGTTGGTACTCGACCAGCGCACGGAAGTAGGCGACTTCGGCATCGGACAGTCGTCGCTGGGCATCGAGCATCGAGTCGAGAGTGGCATTGTCCGCTTCATACGCCTGCGTGACGGCGGCCACTTGTTCCGCCGCCGCCATGCGTCGGTTCAGGTTCGTTTCGACGAGGGAATAGGCGCGCTCGTTTTCGGCGATCGCGTTGCTCAAATCGTAGACGACGGATCGTTCCTGTTCGTGCAGCAGGGCGCGTTCGCGCGCCAGTTGCAGTTCGGCGTGACGAACCGCCGAATACGCTTGTCGGAAGCCGATCGGAAACGACAGTTCGACTCCGGCCTGCCACTCCTGAAATCGGCCGCTGAACAGATCGCTGGTGGCGTTATTGAATGGTCCGGTGCCGCCGTTGGGATAGAGATCCTTGCCGAAGCCGCGGTATCGATAACGACCGATCACGTCGAGTTGCGGTTTGAGGAAGTTCTTGTTCGCTTCCAGTTCCGCCTCGCGCTTTTTGATCTGCCACTTCTGGCGGCGCAGTTCCACTCGGCGCGTGAGGCCCTCGACCAGACTGGCCTCCCAGTTGAAGACCAGCTTCGCCTTGATCGGCTCTTCGGTCGGACGAATCAGGCGTCCGTCGCTGATGGGGAGTCCAATCAACAGACGCAGCCGACGCTCGACGACGTACACGCCGCCCGAGCCGCGGAAGGTTCCCCCCGTGCTGCCGTTGTAGGTGCGCGTCCCATCGATCAGCTTGCCGTGCAGCGAGTTTTGAGCCTCCTCTTGAAAGCGGAAGTATTGCTCGCGGGCCTGCGCCTCTTTTTCGGCCTCACCACCGCGACGCTCTCGTTCGTACAGGGCATGAATCCGCCGCCACGTTTCCAAAGCCGCGTTGCGGGCCGAGACCTTGGCGTCGAGATCGCGATAGGCGAAGTAGAGATCCCAGTAGGTGTTCTCGACATCGCTGGCGAAGTTGCGCACGCCCTGCTCGAAATCGGCCAGGGCCACGTCCGAGTTGATGCGGGCGATCACCACACCGTTGATCGCGCCCGGCTGCGCGTTCGGGCCGGCCAGTCGGTTGTAATTGGTGCCGCTTCCCTTTAACAACGGGTGCCGCGCTTCGAGGTCGTACCAGGTTGTGAACGCGCTGCCCACAAAGTTACCCGGCGCATTATTGGAATCGTACTGCGTGTAGTTTTTGAAGGCGAACTGCGTGCCCGTGGCGGCGGTCTTGGACACCTGCGTCTGCCACGTTGCGAAGTCTTGTTGGAGCAGTCGAGTGCCCCCGCCGAAGAAGACGTTGTTCAACGCGCGGTCGTTCTTCTCGAACGAGAAGTTGGAGGTGAAGGCCGCATCGAACGCACTCAAGGCTCCCTCGATGCCGTATCGCGGGTCAGACTCGACAATGGACGGATCGTTCTTCGATTTCAAACCGTCGGGAGTCCGCAGCACGGTCCCGCCGAGTTCGCGCAGCACCGGTGAGTTGGCCAGTGCCAGGTGCATCGTCTCTTCGAGCGACAGCCCCAGATAGTCCTGCGACTCGGCCGTGGCCAGTGAGAGGGGAGCCGGTGTGGCCGCCAGCAGGTCGTCGCTGGGAGTCGGGTGATCGGGGAACTCAATCTGCTTGGCAAGTTGCTGGTAGTGACTGGTGTCAATCTCGCCGATCGCCGAGGACGGAGTGGCCGCATGGCGCAGGCAGCCGCAGACGACCAGACTGGTCATCCCCAACAGTCTCAAAACTGTGTTCGCCGCGCGCATCGTTCAACCATCTCCCTGCTTCACTGAAGAGAACCACAACCTGTTGGCAGAGTCCCATCGGCAACACATGCCGGTCCTGCCGAGCATTGTCTCACGGCTGGAACAGTCCTGTGTTTCATGGAATCTCATCGACAACCGCCACGATCGGCACAACCCGATTTCGTGACAAAGTTCCACTTTTCGGCAAGGTCAACCAGCTCCAGGGCGTTTCGGTTTCACTCGCCTCCCCAGAGTGACACGCTGGCCGCGAGTCAACACGAAGACAGACCCTAAACTGCTTGGATTACCTCGCGACTGTCGTTTGTCGTGCGATCACCAAATGCGACTTGGCAGGTTGGCAAGCTGCCCGACGTGTTGGTCCGCGTGTATATTGCGTCGCATGTCAGCGCGATCACCCTCATCATCGAAGTCCTCGGTCGAAGCGTTGCGGCTCCAGATGGAGCGGAGCATCGACCATCTGGCCGAACTCGCGCGGAGCGGCCTCGAGCCGGGTCGGTTCTTCGCCGAGGTGCTGGGCCGCGCGATCCAACCGGGCGGATCGAGCCGCGCGATTCTGTGGCGTCAATCGTTGGAAGGGGCGTGGCAACCGGCGGGCGAAGTCCCGTCGAACGACAAGCTGGACGCCGCCTCCATCGAGCAGCGTCAAGAGTTGCTCGTTGAGGTCTCGACCGATGAGCAGCCGCGCATCGTGAGTGCCCTCTCTGCATCAAGCCACGCTGGTTCAAACGGTTCGACGGCGGAAGGCTCGCATGTGCTCAGCCCGATCCGCCATGCGGGGCAAACGGTCGGCATCCTGGAGACGGCGCACGGGCTCGACGCGACCGGTCAACTGCCGCCGGACACGTTTCAATTCTTCTCCGCCTTGTGCGAGATCACGGCCGATTT
>JAYUFF010001132.1:0-3108 GCA_043738825.1 Schlesneria sp. | reverse complement strand
GAGTTGCCACTGCTGATCGTCGTTCGCATCGACAAGGTGCGCGTGAAGGTCGATGTCCCCGAGGCCGATGCGGTCCTCATTCAGGATGGCTGCGACGCCACGGTGCGCGTGCCGTCTCTGCCCGGCACGTCCTTCCCGGCGAAGGTCTCGCGCTCCGGCTGGTCACTCGATCCGGGAACGCGCACGCTGCGGGTCGAGATCGACGTGGACAACGCTTCGGGAACATTGCGGCAGGGAATGTTTGTGGCCGCCGACCTGAAGGCCGCCGTGCGCGAGAACGTCCTCGCGCTACCGCGTGCCGCCGTCCTCACACAAGACAAGGTCACGTTCTGTCACGTGATCGACACGACCGGCAAAGTCGTGCGTGCTCCGGTTCAACTCGGCATCCAAAGCGGAGCCGAGGTTGAAATCCGATCCGGTCTGTCGGGCGACGAACAGGTGATCGGCGCGAACTCGGCCGCCTTCAAGGAAGGCCAGATCGTCGAGGTCGTGGCACCAGCGCCGACACCGGCGAAGTAGCTCTTGGAGGACTCGGCAAGAGTGACTCGCCCAACAAATCTACTGTAGTCCCGTCGCTCCGTCGGCGGGACGTGCTGCATCGAGGAGACGTGCTGCATCGAGCGTCCCCGCTGTGTGGACGCCATCTTCGCGACGGTCCCGTCGGCGGAGCGACGGGACTACAGTACTTTTGTCGAGAACGTCAGGAGTGCCCATCCTCCGACAGCCCACAGAGTTTGCCTGACGCGCATGACCGGGGCGACCTGTCGTGGGCGGTCTCGCTCGGTGCATTCGGCCTCTTCGTCGAAAGCGGTGCGGACGATACTTCACGGTCGAGGGACACGGATCGTCCCTTGTGCAGGATGCGCCCTTGGGGAGCCGGTCATGAAGAAGCTGCTCCGTCATGGAGGACGGACGGTCTGTGTTGCCGTGTTGCTGGCTGCATGGCCGCTGGGTTGCTCGGCGACACGAGCCGCTCGTGTGGCACAGCACCCGGCGGTGGAGTTCGCCTCCGCCGAGCCAGACACCTCAACCGCCGCAGCGAAGCCCGGCCGATCGCGTCTCGCAACAGCACCGCGCGACGAGATGGAAGTCTCCTCGCGCGTCACTCAAATTGCCGCCGAAGAGCATGAGGCGGGCAAGACCACCGTGGCACCAACGGCCTCGACGCTGACGCCGATTTCCGAAGCGAGTGCGTCCAGTGACCCGGACGCTCAGAGCGTCCGGGTCACTCGCTCGTCACCACCCCCGATTCCCGGAGTGGGCGAGATCACACCTCGGATCGGCTCGTACCCGCTCGACCTTGGCAGTGTGCTGGGACTGGCAGACGGACAAAATCCACAGGTGATTCTGGCGCGCGAGCGGATCAACGAGGCGTATGCCCAGGTTGATCGAGCCGACATCTTGTGGCTTCCCTCACTGCGCGCGGGCGTGAACTACAACAAGCATGAGGGGACGATTCAAGATGTCGCCGGGCATGTCTTCAACACGAGTCGCGGTGCGCTGTACGGTGGCTTGGGAGCCGGAGCGGTCGGCGCGGGGTCGCCGTCGGTGCCGGGATTGGTTGCCAACTTCCATCTGACCGATGCAATCTTCCAACCGAAGATCGCTCGCCATCAAGCCTCATCGCGACAGTTCGCCGCCACGTCGGCTCGCAACGACGTGCTGTGCGATTCGGCCGTCGCGTATCTGGAACTGCTGCGCGCCGAACAGCGACTTGCGATTGCCCGCGAAGCGCGCGAGAAGACCAATCGTGTTGCGGAACTGACGGGAGAGTTCGCTCGCGTGGGACAGGGGGCGGTCGCCGATCACGATCGGTTGCTTGCCGAGCTAGCCGCGCGGGACGGCGACCAGTCGCAGGCCGAGGAAACGGTACAGACCGCTTCCGCCAGGCTGGCATTTCTCATTCATGCCGATCCGAGCGTGACCATCACGACAAACGAACCGGTTGTGATACCGCTGAGCTTCACAGCGCCCGAGTCCACCGCGCAGGAGTTGGTCGCGCAGGGCCTCAGCCATCGTCCCGAACTGGCCGAGCACCGGCAACTGGTCGGCGAGGCGTGTGAACGATTGCGGCGCGAGAAGTATGCGCCGCTGATCCCGAGCGTGTTGCTCGGCGTCAGCTATGGCGGGTTCGGCGGTGGTCTCGGGAGCAACATCACCAACACGGCCGGCCGATTTGATGGCGATGCGGTCGCGTACTGGGAGGTCCGCAATCTGGGCTTCGGCGAGCAGGCCATTCGTTCCGAAGCCTCTTCGCGGTTGCGGCAGGCTCAGTGGCGCGAGGTCGTTGTGATGGATCGCATCGCCCAAGAAGTGGTCGAAGCGCACGCTCAGGTCGAGTCACGCCGCAAACGCATCGAACTCTCGAAGAGCGGAATCGAAGCCGCTCAACGCTCCTACGATCTCAACCTGCAACGGATCGAAAACGCGAAGGGCCTGCCGATCGAAGCCCTGCAAGCCGTGCAAGCTCTCGCCCAGTCTCGTCGCGATTATCTGAACGCCGTCATCGATCACAACGTCGCCCAACTACGCCTCTGCCGCGCGACAGGCTGGTTCGAGGAAGCCGCTTCGCCGACGTCCGAGTGACTCGCCCGATGCTGAGCCGCCCGTCATCAGCAGTTCGAGACGAGGGCCGACAAACAACGAGGCCGCTGGAAAATCAGGGGCCATTGCCGCGTGGGCAGGCACGGTCGAGCTTTGAAGTTTGTGGCCCCTGCAAGTGCTGCGTCAAAGCTAAGAAGTGGGGTTGTCTTCGTAGCCACGTTCGCCAGAACGTGGGGGAAATGCTGAACTAACTCCAAGCTCTGGCGAGCGTGGCTACCCCAAAATCAAGACCTGACAGGGCACTAGGTTGCTCGCGTTCAGATGATCTCAACTGGCTGCCGAGCGACTGCGCCCGTACTTGAATGACGACCGCCCATTTCAATGGCGTTGTTTGACCATCGTGATTTCATTGCCCGATTCGTTAAAGCTCACCTTGTCCATGAACGTGCGAATCAGGAAGAGGCCTCGACCGCTGGACTTTCCCAGGTTGGCCGGATCGGTCGGATCGGGCAACTGGGCGGTGTTGAAGCCGATCCCATCGTCGCGAACCACGAAGACGGCCTC
>JAYUFF010001131.1:0-3108 GCA_043738825.1 Schlesneria sp. | reverse complement strand
GGCCGTGCGAGGACGTGAAGGCTGTTTCCCACTCTCACGGCCACGTCGAAGCTCCGTGACCGTGGCACCCAATAACCGTGGCACCCAATCTCCCAGATTCAACAAGGCGATGGCCCTGCCACAACCTTGGGATCGGTTGTCTCACGGGGCGGCATGGAGTCAAATCTCGCTCCCGTCTGTGGCGCGCGATCAACTGTCCGCTCGTGACGCTTCAGCCCTGTCAGTTCGATCCGAAGGAATCTCAGCATGCCCACGACCGTCAACGGAATCGGGACTCATTATTACGGCAAGCGTGATGCGGCGAAGCGGCCGGGGACGTGCCAGCATTGCGGCGCGTCGGGGCAGCTCGAGTCGTACACGACTCGACTGTGGTTCGTCATCATTTTCATTCCCGTCATTCCGCTGAAGCGGGTGCGGATCCTCGACTGCTGTCCGAGCTGTTCGCGTCACTGGGTTGCGAACCCCGAACAGTACGAGATGTCGCGGCAGTTGGCCGTTTCGGGGGCGCTCGAAAAGCACCGCGAGCAGCCTGCGGTCGAGACGGCGATGATCGCGCATGCCCAGCTCTTGTCGTTTCACATGCACAAGGAAGCCGACTTGTTTCGTGAAGGGGCTTTGTCGCAGTTCCAGGACAACGCCGACTTGTTGGCCGGGTTCGCGTCGCATCTCGACCAGACCGGCCGCTGGACCGAGGCGACCCCGTTGTACGAGCAGGCGTTCGCCCTCAAGCCGACGCTGCCCGAGGTGCGTTACAGTCTGGGTTGGCGTCGCACGAACGAGAACAAACTGGACGAGGCGTTCGAGTTGTACGATTACCTGCGCCAACCGGGTGCGGGCCAGTCGTTCAACATCGCGCCGCTCGATGTCCTCGCGCAGGCGTACCAGAAGGCGGGGAACCACGCGAAGGCCCTCGAACTGTGGGCCGTCTGTCTGCGCGAACTGCCGAGCGTGGGCGAGCAGCACGCCTTTCGGAAGCTCATCGAGAAGTCCGAGAAAGCGCTGGGACTGGAATCGTCGCTGCTGCCCGCGAAATCGTTCTCGGTGCGCGGACTGTTCGACTCGAAGAGCGGCACGCATGCGCCGTGGGTGCGTTGGGCGGCGTTCGGGTCGATCGCGGCGCTGTTGTTCGTCGTCGGCATGGCCGGCATGAACGAGTACCGTCGGACGCACCGGACGTTGCACGTCATCAACGGCTTCGCGCAGCCGGTGCAGGTCACGATCGACGGCGGCCCGCCGGTGACGATCACGCAACGCACGCCGATCGCGCTGTCGGAGGGAACGCACCAGTTGGTCCTCAGCGGACCCGTGACGAAGCAGCAGCCGATCGAACTGCACTCCGGGTATTGGTCGCGGTGGACTCACAGTCCCATCTGGGTCTTCAACGTCGAGAAGCTGGCGGCCGTCCGGGCCGACACGATTTACTACGCCATCGTCCCCCGGCCGCCCGAATCGAAGTGGCTCGGCGACAGCGAACTGAGCTTCGTTCCTCACGTCGATTACGAGTTCACCGACCCTCCGCAACAGATGCGGGTCGAGGGAAAAAACACGACCGTCACGAAGATTCATGTCGGCCTGTCACCGACTCCACCCTCGACGACATTCTTGGGATTGACCGGAGGCTCGAGCGCCCACGACTCGAATGTCGCGCTGACGTTCGCGGAGGGGCATCTGACCCGCAGCCCCAACGACGACTCGCTGCTGCTGATGTACGCCACACGTCCGAAGGGGGCGGCGAATGAACTGCGCGTGCTGGAGTTTTTGAAGGCCGGACTGTGGCGAAAGCCGATCTCGATCGGCTGGCATCGCGCGTACCAGCACCAGAAGTCGATCGCCGCCAACGAGGCCGCGCTGGCGGCCGAGTACGACGCGCAGTTGGCGCAAGACCCCAACGACTCCGCACTGCTGTACCTGCGGGGCCGTGTCGGAGCGACACGCGCCGAACAACTGAAGTTCTTCCGGCTGGCGGGCGAGAAGGATCCGCAGTCGGGTTGGCCGTCGATGGCCCTCGCCTACGATGCGGCCAACCGGGGCGAGTGGCGCGAGGCGAAGGTCTGGTGCGACAAGGCCGAGGCCACGCTGCGCGCGGACCAGTCGTTCCGCATGCTGCGGCACGTCGTGAAGATGGCCAACGGCGAGACGGGGCCGCTCGAACTGGAGTACCGTCAGCAGCTTCAGGGACAGGACTTCGTGGTCATCATGACATCGGCGTTCCGCCTCGCCGATGTCCTCGCCGCACAGGGCAAGCACGATGAGGCGCGGCAGGCGATCCGCCAGTGGTGGGCCACGCTGACGCAGGGGAGTCCGTCGCCCGACAACGCGACGGCGTTCGACCTGATGCTCGACTATGTGACCGGCAACACGGAGGGCTTTCTCAAGCACAAAGACCAGCACAACCCGAAGACGCTGCCGTTGTATCAGTTTCAATTTCTGCTGGCCGTCGGTCAGCCCGAGGCCGCCGCGAAAATCGAGGGTCTCGACGAGTTCGCCAACGAGTGGCCCGAGTTGCTCGCCCTCAGCGTGAGCTTCTCGCTCGCGGGCAACGCCGCCGAGGCCGATGCGTGGCTGACCAAAGCCTGCGACAAAATGAATGAGGGAGACAGCGATGCCCGACGCGCGGCGGCCCTGCTTCAGGGAGACCGCACGCCAACGAATGACGATCTCGACGAGATCAGCCCGCGCATCACCGACGCACCGCTGCTGCTGGCCGCACTCGCCCAACGCTTCCCCGATGGCAGACGCAAACTGAACCAGCGCGCCGAACAACTGAACATCAGCCGCCAGCCCCCCTACCTGCTCACCAAGAAGGCGATCGAGCAGCCATGACGAACGGCGCTATCGTGCGGCGGCGCTATCGTTGGACGGTTCCATCATTGGTTGCGTGGTTGCCTTCATGTCCCTTCTCCCCCGTCTTCGGGGGAGAGGGTGAGGGTGAGGGGGCCAATGGGTGAGCGACATTGGATTAGCAGGTGAAGCATCACGGAATGGATCGAGGTGATTCCGACGGGCACGTTAGCTCGACTTTTGCCATCTATTTGGAGTGCGGCAATTGGTTGCCGCTTTCCCTTCTCGCGATGGTTTGAGTTTTTGAATGCCCCGGCGGTTAGTGTG
>JAYUFF010001130.1:0-3115 GCA_043738825.1 Schlesneria sp. | reverse complement strand
CGCCGTCAGCGGAGTTTGCTCCGCCGGCTTGAGCACGACGGTGCAACCGGTCGCCAGCGCCGGGCCTAACTTCCAGGCGGCCATCAACAAGGGGAAGTTCCAGGGAATGATCTGTCCGACGACGCCGACCGGCTGACGCAACGTGTACGACAGGAAGTTGCCTCGCACGGGGACCGTCTTCCCCTCGATCTTGTCGGCCCAACCGGCGTAGTACCGCAGCCCGTTGAGCACGCCCTGAATGTCGCCGCGCGAGTCGGTGATCGTCTTGCCGCAGTTGAGTGCTTCGAGTCGAGCCAACTCTTCACCGTGAGCTTCGATCAGATCGGCCAGCTTGAACATCAGCTTGCCGCGATCGCAGGCATCCATCTTGCCCCACGGACCTTTTTCGAGTGCCTTGCGAGCCGAATTCACCGCGCGATCGACATCGTCTTTCGTCGCGTGAGCCACCTTGGCGATGGTCTCGCCGGTGGAGGGGTTGTACGTGTCGAACGTGGCACCGTCGGAGGCCGCCGACCATTCGCCGTTGATGAAAAGTTTCGTCTGACCAGAAAACTTGGTCGCAGTGGGAGGGGTCATCGTCGCGGACATGAGGTTTCTCCAAGGGGTACGGTAAACAGTGGACCAGCGGGCGACAGGATACAAAAGAACAAGCCGCATCCGAAAGGATGCGGCTCGTTTCATTTTGAAGCCTCTGCCACGAACTTATTCACGGTCGCATTGAAGCCTGACGCGCAAGCGAAGGAACTACTGCGACATCCCTTCGCTTGCGCGTCAGGCTTCGATGCCGCGTTCTGTCATCAAACTTTCCGAAGTGTGAATAATCCGAGTTGGGGAGGCGAGGAGGCCGCGTGGCGCGGTCGCTCATTTGTTGTCCCAGTTGTTGATGTCGTCCCCGGCCCCTTCTTCGTTCTGTTTGTTGGGGCCTGACGACCAAATTGCAGGAACAGACGAGTTCGGATCCTTGGCGTTTGGGTAGGCATAGTGCAGCGGTTGCCCCCAGGCATCCTTGGGAACTTTTTCGAGATATTTCGCCGTCGGTTTGCCGTCGCTCCCATGTCCGGCAGTCGCCAGCAGAGTGATTACGTCCTGGCCCCCTTCCGGATACGTTGCATCGTGATCGATCGCATAGTTCTTACAGGCCTGTTCTGTCGCTGAAATCGTGATGACGGTGCTCTTCTTGAGCGCCTTCTCTTGAGATCCAATCAGGTTCGGTAGCACCATCGCCGCGATCACGCCGAGGATGGCGAGAACGAGCAACACTTCGACCAGGGTAAAACCGGAACGGCGGGCCATCGCGCGGGATGACGACAAACGGCGGGAGCGGATAGAGGCGGGCGTGCAGGTCATGGCGGAACACTTCTCCATTCAACAAACGGTGAAACGGGACATGGGCTGTGGTGACGCAGCGTGTGACGGATTGTAGTCTTGGACGCAACGCAGATGAACGGCACTTCGGCCCCGAACTTCCGAGGCATTACCCTTCATCGGTTGCCATTGTTGCAGAAGAACCTGAAATCAAACTTGAACCACTCAGGGAACTGGCTCGGAATCACTTCCCGGCTTTCATTCTGGTCCCCTCCCCTCGGCGGGGAGGGTTAGGGAGGGGGCTGATGGAGGGTTGACGCCTGTCACTTGATCGGCCCCCCGCCCCGCCCCTCCCCGCCGAGGGGAGGGAGAAAGACGGTTTCAGTTCGGAAAGTTATTGGGAGCCAGTTCCTCACATCACAGACGAACTGTTGAAGATCGGCAGCAACAGGGCGATGAGCACGAACAGGATCACGCCGGCCATGATGACCAGCATCAATGGCTCAAGCAATCGCACGACGAGGTCGAGCTGCCGGTTCGTCTGCCGCTCCATTTTGTCGGCGATTGTGACGAGTACCTGCTCCAGATTGTTGGCCTCTTCACCGACGGAGATCATCTCGATGACATCGAGGGGAAACTGATTGCACTCGCCCAGTGGCTGCGCGAGCGACCGGCCGGACGAGACGTGATCGGCCGCCGTACCGATCGCCTCGCTGAGGATCACGTTGCCGGTGGCGTCTTTGGCGATCCGCAGCGAATTCAAGATGGGGACTCCATTGTGGAGCAGCGTTCCCAGCACACGACAAAACCTCGCGATGGCGAGACTGCGCACGACACGGCCGATCCCGAAGAGCTTCAAACGAAATTCATCGAACCGCCTCCGTCCGGCAGCATTCGAGAAATACTGTTGCACGGCGACAAACAACCCCGGCACGGCGAACAGTCCCAGCCAGCCGTATTTCTGCATGAAGCCACTCATCGCGAGCAAAGCCGTCGTGGCCCAGGGCAATGTTCCGTCCTGACGCATCTTGTCGAACAGCGGCTCGAACTTGGGGACGAAGAAAATCAGCATCGCCACGAGAACCAATGAGCCAATCACGACGAGGAACGCCGGGTACGCCATCGCTCCGATCACGCGGCCTTTCAGTTCTTCCTGATGCTCGGTGAACGTCGCGATACGTTGCAGAGTGTCTTCCAGAAAGCTGCCTTCTTCGCCCGCGAGGACCATGCTGACGGTCAACTCGGTGAAAACAGTCGGGTGCTGACGCAGGGCCTCGGCCAGCCGCGTGCCGTCGGCCACCTGATCTCGCACCTCTTGCAGAACCCCCTTGAGCGTGACGTGTCGCGTTTGCTTGATGAGCAGATCCAGCGATCGCAGCAGCGGCACGCCCGCTCGCAGCAAGTCCGAGAGCTGCGTGTAGAAGACGCACAGGATGCGAGCCGGAACGCGGCGACGCTTGTTGTCGCGATGAGCCATCGACGCCTGAGCCATCGTGATCTTCATCGGAAACAGACTGCGAGCCGTTAGTTGCCCGAGCGCCTCACGCTCGTTGGCTGCGGTGAGCATCCCTTCGGTCTGCTTCCCGGAAAGCTCGCGGGCGATGTAACGGAAGTCGGGCATGGAGGAAAAGGTATCAGAGGACAGCGGTCAGTCAGAGGTCGAGAGAATACAGGAGACCGGAGACAGAAGGGAGCGGGGCTCAGGAAGATTTCAGGGACTGTTCACGCGGGCGGATGTCGATCAGCCAGGGCCATCGCCTTGTTGAATCTGGGGTATTGGGTGCCACGGTCACGGAGCTTCGACGTGGCC
>JAYUFF010001129.1:0-3115 GCA_043738825.1 Schlesneria sp. | reverse complement strand
CGCTCGCCAGAGCGTGGGGTCCATCCAGCGTCTCGCCCACGTTCTGGCGAACGTGGCTACGACAACAACCCCCATTCTTAGGTGTGACACAGCACTAGGGTGTCCGTCGAAGAGGCTTTGCCTGGCATATGAACTCCACGACCTCCTTTGACCGCGTTGCCGAGTGCGTGGCCATCGTCCGCGCTCGCTGGCCGCACTCGCCGCGCGTCGGCATTGTGCTCGGCACGGGCCTCGGCGATTTCGTGCAGGAGATGCAGGTCGAGGCCGCGTTTGAGCGGGGCGACCTGCCGCACTTCCCTCCGGCAACGGCGATGAGTCATCGTGGCCGACTCGTCTGCGGGCGGATCGATTCGCTGCCGATCGTCGTGATGGAGGGACGCTTTCACGTTTACGAGGGCCATCCGCTCGATCTCGTCACGCTGCCGATCCGCCTGATGCGCGAGTTGGGAATCGAACTGCTGATCCTCACCAACGCGAGCGGCGGGCTGAACCCGGACTTCCGCACCGGCGAGATCGTCGTGTTGACCGACCACATCAATCTGATGGGCCTCAACCCGCTGATCGGCCCGAACGACGATCGCTTCGGCCCGCGCTTCCCCGACATCGGCGAAACCTACTCGCCGCGCTGGCGTGAAGCCGCGCTGAACATCGCCGCACGCGAAGGCATCACGTTGCGACAGGGCATCTACGTCGCAGTGACCGGTCCCAACTACGAAACCAAGGCCGAGATCCGCTTCTTTCGCATGGCGGGAGGCGACGTGATCGGGATGTCCACCGTCCCCGAAGCGCTGGTCGCGGCTCACGCGAGACTGCCGGTGTTGGCGTTCTCGGTCGTGACGAACGAGTGCCTCGCGCTGGTAACAGTTCCGGTCAAGGGTGAGGATGTCATCGCGGTCGCCAACGAGGCGGGAAAACGATTGAAACGCCTGTTGCTCGGTGTGCTGGACGAGTTCACTGGCTGAGGGTGCGATTGCACGATCGGCAGGCTCGGCTTATACCTCCACGCGAGAATTTTGACGGACGGATTGTGCGGGTCTCCGCTGGCCTACTGTAGGCTTGTCGCTCCGCCGACAAGCGTCCCGTCGGCGGAGCGACGGGACTACGGAAGGACACGACCCTGAAATGAGTTCGGGACAACTGGGCTTCTCGCAATCGCGGCCAAATGCTGCCGCCGCCTCGCCCCTCAACGACACCGTGCCGGACTTGGCGTCGATCCAATCGCGGCTCGGTCCGGCGGTCGAGCGGACTCGTGATCATCTGCTCTCGCTCCAGCATGACGACGGTCATTGGTGTGCCGAGTTGCAGGGGGACACGATCCTCGAATCGGAGTACATCCTGCTGCTCGCGTTCCTCGGGCAGGGGCAGTCGCAACGAGCGAAGGAAGCGGCGGACTACATGCTCGACCAGCAATGCCCTCACGGCGGCTGGGCGATGTTTCCGGGTGGGCCGATTGAAATCAGCGGGTCGGTCAAGGCGTATCTGGCGCTGAAAATCACGGGCCACGATCCACAAGTGGACTACATGGTCCGCGCGCGGGATGCGATCTTGCGAGCCGGCGGCATCGAGCGGGTCAACAGCTTCACGCGGTATTACCTCGCGATGCTGGGGCTGATCCCGTACTCCGACTGCCCGGCCGTGCCGCCCGAGATGATTCTGTTGCCGAAGTGGGCACCGTTCAACATCTACGAGATGTCGGCTTGGTCACGCACGATCATCGTCCCGCTGAGCCTCCTCTGGGCCTGCCAACCGGAAACCAAGCTGCCCGCCGAACATCACATTGATGAACTGTATGTCTCTCCTCTCAAGAAAATGCCGCGCGAGATTGGCGGCGTGAATCACGAAGGCTCGTCGCGCGGCTGGATCAACTGGACGAAGTTCTTTCAGCGGGTCGATCGTCTCATCAAGCTCGGCGAACGACTCGGGATCAAGCCGTTGCGCAAGCGAGCCATCAAGCTGTGTGAACGTTGGATTCTGGACCGGCTCGAAATGAGTGACGGTCTCGGCGCGATCTTCCCTCCGATTGTGTGGACGATCATCGGGCTGAGGTGTCTCGGTTACGAAGACGACTCGCCGGTGATCCGACAGCAGTTGCACGAACTCGACAAGCTGGTGATTCGCGAGAACGATCGGGTGCGGTTGCAGCCCTGCTTCTCGCCTGTGTGGGACACGATCATCTCGACGATTGCCCTGCGCGATGCGGGAGTCTCGCGGCACGATCCCGCGATCCGAAAGTCCATCGACTGGATTCTGTCGAAGGAAGTGAAGCATCCCGGCGACTGGTCGCTCTCGCATCCCAAGGTCGAACCGGGTGGCTGGTACTTCGAGTACAACAACGAGTTCTATCCCGACATTGATGACACCTGCATGACGCTCATCGCGCTCGGCAAATGTCTGCCCGAGGGCCTTGGAACCGACTGGACGATGGAACTGTTTGACGAGCCGAAGCCCGTAGGACGGGCACTCTTGCCCGTCCAGCTTGGAGGCAGAAAGACTGACGGGCAAGTGTGCCCATCCTCCAAGTCGCGCGATGACTCTCCGATCATCTTCAGCGGGCGGTCGGCCACGGCGGAGAAGGCGATCGCCGAACTGGAGGCCGCCGCGCCGATGGTGCGGGCGATGCGACGGGGCGTCCGCTGGCTGAAGTCGATGCAAAGCAAAGACGGCGGCTGGGGCGCGTTCGATGCGGACAACACGCGCGAGGTGCTGACCAAGGTTCCTTTCGCCGATCACAACGCGATGATCGACCCGAGCACGTCGGACATCACGGCGCGAGTCCTCGAATCGTTCGCGGGACTCGGCGTCCCGGCCGACAGCGACATTCACAAGCGGGCGATCGACTTCATCTGGCGCGATCAGCAGCACGATTTCTGCTGGTATGGTCGTTGGGGAGTGAACTATCTGTACGGCACGTGGCAGGTGCTGGTCGGGCTGATCGCGAACGGTGTCTTGCCCGACGATCCGCGTCTGTGTCGCGCCGTCGATTGGCTGAACTCGAAGCAGCAGCCGTGCGGAGGCTGGGGCGAGACCGCTTCCAGCTACGATGACCCCAGTCTGCGAGGGACCGGCGTTCCGACGGCGTCTCAAACCGCGTGGGCGTTGCTCGGCCTGATCGCCG
>JAYUFF010001128.1:0-3120 GCA_043738825.1 Schlesneria sp. | reverse complement strand
TCTCCGATTTGCTCGGCGACTTGCTGGTTGTTCGTGACCGGCGCGGCAGCGACTTCATCGTTGACCTGCTGCACACGGTTGGACCGTTGCATGCCCGCTTCGTGATTCGCCGACACCACACCACCCTTGGCGGCAGGTTGCTCCGACATCTTCGCGGTGTAACGTCGATTCTTTTCGACGACGCTCAACCGGTTATCGACTCGCGACACACCATCGACCTTGCCGACGATGGCTGACGCTTTTTCTTTGATCTTTGGATCGTTGACCGATCCCGACAGAGTGGCAACTCCGTCCTTGTACTCGATGTTGACCTCGCCCTGGACTTTGCCGCGCATCGCCACGGCAATCTCCTCGGCCACCTTCTGGTTTTCCGTCTTGCTGGCCTTCTTTCCGCTGGCCGTCGGCTTGTCGTCCACTTTGGACTTCGGCCCGGCGGCGAGTGTCAGACCGGGAGTTGCTGCCAGCAATCCCAGCGTCAACACCCACTTCCCGTACTTACGCATGGAATGTTCTCCTTCGATTCCTCGCTGACCGTCACCGAATCCGCTGTGACGGGGACACCCGACCACAAGGCAAACCGAGAATGGCTTCGGATCACCTCGTGTAACTGTCGGAACACGATCCGTGCGACAAACTGCCGCCCGGCCCGCTCGCCTCCGTTCGTCGGACGGAGCAAACACTCCGCCTGCGAGGCGCGCCATGTCCCCGTTCCTTGTATTCATCGGCCGGGGAAGTCCGGCTACACAAACTATTCTGGTTGTTTCGGGAAAATGCGTTCTGACGGTTCCAGCGGTCGGAGCGGTCGAACGGCTGCCAACGAGAGTTCGGCAGGAGCCGCCGGTTCGCTAGCCCGGGTTAATCACGCCTCGGGGAGTTTCCATGACGAAGTTTGGCATTGAAGCCTGACGCGCAAGCGAAGGGGAGTTACAGCAGATCCTTCGCTTGCGCGTCAGGCTTCAAAGGAACGGTGGATAGTCCGGGCTGAAATGCAGACCATTCAGAAATCACGGCCTTGTTCCGCGACCGTGATCTCACACGAGTTCCTACCCGCGCGGGTGGCACTTCTCGTGGATCGACTTCAGGCGGCTGTGCTCGACCTGAGTGTAGATCTGAGTGGTCCGAATGCTGGCGTGACCGAGCAACTCTTGCAGCGCGCGGATCTCTGCACCGCCCGCCAGCATGTGAGTCGCGAAGCTGTGACGCAGCGTGTGCGGACTGATCGTGCGGCTGGCTCCGATCCGCCCGGCGTAGCGCTTCACCAGTTTCCAAACGGTGATTCGCGAGAGTGCCCCGCCGCCGCGAGAGACCAGCAGCGGCGACCCCTGTTCGGACTCGCGAGCCAACTTCGCGCGTTCGTGCTGCAAATACGCTTCGACCGCCGCGCGAGCGACCGGGTTGAGCGAGACCATTCGCTCCTTGTTCCCCTTCCCCACGCAGCGGCAATAGCCTTCATCGAGTTGAACGTCGCGCAGCGTCATCGTGCAAAGCTCCGACGCGCGGCAGCCGGTGGCGTACAACAAACACAGCAACGCGCGATCGCGCAGGGGATAGCGGTCCTCGCGCGCCGGAGCCGCCAGCAGACGATCGACCATGTCGGGGCTGAGCACCTTCGGCAGGTGCTGCCACAGTTTGGGCGAGTTCACCAATTCGACGATGCTCTCCGGAAGAATCCCCTCCAAGACCAGATAACGGAAAAACATCTTGATCGAGACCAGGTGCCGCGCGACTGATGTCGCGGCGTACTTCCGTTCATTGAGGTATCCGAGATAGCTCGAGAAGAGCGAAAGCTCGACCAGTTGCAGTCGAGCCGGGCCGTGCGTGCGATACCACTCGTTGAACTGCGTCAGGTCGCGGCCGTAGGCGATGACGGTGTTGTCGCTCAGCCCGCATTCGGCTCGCAGATAGTTGATGAAGTTGGGCAGATGCAGTGCCGGGTCGGCGGGTCGAACCGCCTCGACGGTCATCGCGCCGGTGGGACGTTTGCGAGGCGGCATGATTTGAATCACCCGAGGGAAGTGCAGGCCAACCGCATCCCATCGGCAGCATCAGCCGCTCGGCTTGAGACAATCTCGCACGATGTGGCTCATGGACAGAGCGTTGCGAGTTAGGCAGGGCCATCGCCCTGTTGAATCTGGGGTCTTGGGTGCCACGGTCACGGAGCCTCGACGTGGCCGTGAGATGGAGAAACAGCCATCACGTCCTCGCAACTCCACGTCGAGACTCCGTGACCGTGGCACCCCAACTTGAAACAGGCGATGGCCGTGCGAGTTACGGGCGGGCACTTGACTCGCCCCCTGGCCCTGGGCTGATGAAAAATTGGGGTTGCAGGTCGTTTTAGGCGTCAGTCGATGAGCTGGTTTTGTTGCGCGATGAAAGCGGGTTCCACGTCAGGGGTCAGGCACTTCGGATTTCGGAATTGGCCGCTTTCAGCCATGATTGTGGCGAACGTTTTGCTCGGCCAATTCCGAAATCCGAAGTGCCTGACCCCGGCCGGTGCGCAACAAATCCCGGAAGAACACCATCTGTCGTCCAGACCAAGTTTTCATCAGCCCACCCCGGCCCCTCTCCCCAAAGGGGCGAGGGGAGGAAGAGACTGGTTCATGCCTGTGTTCTCGTGAAATGGGTTTCCACTGCGGCGAGCAGTGGGTTCAGCGTGAACTTCTGGATGTCGTGCGGCGGTTGCCAGCGACGCCATTCGTGGCCCTGATGCTCCGTCACGAGAATCGGCTCCGCTCCCTCGACCCAACCGAGGAAGATGACCAGCGTCTTCTCGACTCGCTCCGTACCGAAGCGGGGTTCGACGGGATAATACGTCTCCTCGTAGCGGAAGCCGGGATCGAGCGTCACGCGATCGCGGTCGATGCCGGTTTCCTCCCACGTCTCGCGCAGAGCACACTCAATTTCGGTTTCACCCGGTTCGACGTGGCCCTTCGGGAGATCGAAACGATGCGCGTGCGTCATCAGCAGAAAGCCGAGTTCGGGTTGGCGGCGAAACAGAATCACGCCGCAAGACTTCACGCTGCGGGCATGCAACGGTCCAACCGTGTGCAGCAGGTCAACGATGAAGTCGCTGCCGCGCCGGTCACGAACAACCAGCAAGTCGCCGAGCAAATCGGAGAA
>JAYUFF010001127.1:0-3122 GCA_043738825.1 Schlesneria sp. | reverse complement strand
ATCGACCGCCGTCAGCGGCCCGACGCCGACAGTGAACACGGGCACGCCCAGTTTCTTGGCCGCTGCGAGCGGAGCCGCACCCGCATTCTGATCGAAGTCGCTGAGGACGAGGACTCCCGCCAGATTGTCGGTCGCGTGCTTGCGAGCCAGATCTTCAAAGGCGTCTCCCAACGCGGTCACGGTCCCGGCCGTCTGCCACTCATCGGCGAGCGTTTTTCCGGAGACCGACGTTTTTTCTTCCGAGTCGCCGCGCGTCTGGTTCGAGTTCAGCGACTGCACGCCCTCGCCATCTCCAAACACAAACGAACGCAACCGAAAAGTTTTCGTCAGCCGTTCGACGAGGTTCTTGTCCTGCTTCGCCAGCAGAGCCCGTGCATAGTCGGCTCGTGCGGGACGGACTCCATCCTTCGGAGCATGCGTCGCCTGATAGCCGCTCAGATCGACCGCCTTGGCGAGGCTCGTGCGCTCCTCCTCGGGCAGTTCGTCGGGGATCGACATGCTGTCGCTGCCGTCAAGCACCACCCACAGCACCGGCTTCGGCTGGCTGACAAACGTCAACTCGAGCGTCGGGTCCGACAGAATTAGCAGCAACAAACAGAGGGCCACCGCGCGCAAGGCCGCCAGCGCCAGTCGAGTCGGCTGGTGGCCTCGCGCCTGCCAACGCAGGTAAAACCAAAACGACAACGCCACCAACCCGATACAACCAAACGCGAGCAAGGCCGGCGACGAATGCGCCCACGCCGAACCAAACGACACCCGCGCCGCGTCAATCCGCGACACCTCGTCGTAGCCCAGCAAGCGTCCAATCATCGTCGTCCAGTTCATCTGTCAGTCCTGTCAGTTGTCTTGAACCACGAAATTCGCGAAAGGCACGAAAGTAAAGCCCAACTTCCGCTGTCTTTTTTCAAAAGATAATGCCCGATGTCTTAATCAGCCCTACCTTGCACTTCGGGCAGGGAGTGTTGTCTTCAAATCCAAGACATAGTGAGAATACGCCGCAATCTGGGCACGCAATCGCCTCGATCGGAAGGTGGACAAAATGGGATTTGGTCTCACCGATTTGAAACGCTTCTTCATCCTGCTCAGCAACGAAAGAAGCCCCAGTCGCGATGATCTTGTTCTTTGCCTTTCTTCCTTTCCCCGTTGTGCGGACACGGCATATTGGAATCACTTCCCCGATTTCAGGCCCCCAAATGGAATTGGTCGGACAAACAAAATCTGCAAGACAACTCACGCACATACAGAAAGTTTCCCCAGTGTGGTGGCTATGTCCGCCAATAAAACTGAAGTCACAGCAATTACATCTGGCGAGTTGGTCCATAAGACTTCCGCAAAACTGTTTAGCAGAGATCCCGGTTTTAGATTCGTGTCATTCGTGAGATTCGTGGTTCAAATGTCTTCGCCTTCGTCTTCTCTTCATTTCGTGCCTTTGGTGCCTTTCGTGGTTCCCATCTTCAGTTCTTCTTCCCGAACATCGGCCAAGCCAGCACCAGCTTTTCAAGCAGCAAGCAGCCGAGCACGCACCAACACAGCAGCTTCCACAGGTCTTGACCGCGGCGCGTGCCACCTTCGACGCGGATTGGTTCGTCGGCGGTGAGGACTCGCGCGTGGTCGTGGCCGAGTTTGGTTTGCAGGTCGGCGACCGAGACCGTCGTGAGGTTCGATTCGCTCGCCGCGCCATTCACCGCCAGCGGGATGTCGTCGAGTCGGTTCGAGGCCGAGCCGGGAGCAAGTGTTTCGGTTTGTTCGGCCGAGATCGTGTACGTCCCCGCCAGAACGGGACGCCGCACGGTCACGCCGGAGACGTTCGGGCCGAGGGCGTCGATGTTGAGCGGCTCGCGCGAACCCGAGGGGCGAAGGACCGTGAGTCGCGTGTCGGCGCGACGCTCGACCGGCAGCGTGATCTTTTGTCCGGCGAGATAGTTCCGCGTCGGCAGCGTGCCCTCCATCAACTGGCAGAACGTGCGGTGGTACAGGTACATCGCGCCCGAGCCGCGCATCAGGTTCCAGTTGGAGGTGACTCCGCTGGTGAACATCACGACGCGACCGGCTCCCATGCGACGTTCGATGGCGAAGGGAATGGCTTTGGTGTCGAACGTGGCGAGGACTCGCGGCTGACTCCGCTTGGCCAGTTCCTCCGGCGCGAGCGATCTATCAACCAGCGGCAGCGGCGAACGCCAGTGCCACCAGACCGGTTCGATCTCACGGTACTTGCGGTCTTCGTCGGCGCTGTGGGCCGAGGCCGGAGACTTCTCTGCCGCGCGGGCCGCTTGTTGTGCGGAGTATCCGTCGAGGAATGACTTCTCGTCGGTGAACCGCTTCGCGTCGGACTTGGCGAGCGTGTCGAGCCGACTCGCGCTCAGATCGGCCTGCACCGCCTTGAAGAACGGCGTCGAGTCAAACAGCGACGACAGTGACTGTGAGGACTCACCCTCGACAAGAAAGAAGTCGTGCTGCATCGACGAGAACGCGGCGTAGAACGGCAGCACCTGTTGCGGAGCCTCTTCCGGCGTGACGCCGTGCGGTTTGGGATCGAGCGGCGCGGGAAGCAGTCCCTGTCCATCGAGCCACGCCCGTTCCTGCCAGGCCACGGGATCGAAGTTGGCTCCCGCAAGGATGACCAGCGGACCACCCTGTTGCACGTAGTCGTGGAGCAGCGGGATCAGAGCTTCATCCGGTTTCTCGATGCCGGCAATCACGACGAGCCGCGCGGTTTCGAGCAACTCCTGCGTGAGACCCTCGGGCCGCACATGCTCGACGTGAATCAACCGGCGTTGCGATTTGTCGCTGCTCGAACGCGGAGCCATCAGGTGTCGCAAGGCGTAGGTCTCGCCGATCTTGTTCTTTTCCAGATTCTCTTCGTCGCCGTATTGGTCGATGAACACGACCGGCAGCGACGCGACGATGGGCACGACGATCTGTTGCCTGTTGTCGGCGGGGAGTTGGTCGGTTGACTGCAACTCGGACTGTACGACCAGCGTGGCGACGACGGAACTCGGTTTGAGCGGGTCGGCGAGGACATCGAACAGATGCGAGAATTCGACTTCACGCGCCTGGCCGGCCGACAGTTCGACGGCCTGACTGGCGACTTCGGCTCCGTCGATGAGCAGCTTCACCTGGAC
>JAYUFF010001126.1:0-3124 GCA_043738825.1 Schlesneria sp. | reverse complement strand
CGAAGATGCTCAGGAAGACGCCGCTCTTCGCCTGATCTTCGATGAGCGTGACCAACTCATTGTCGCTGCTGACGCCGACGTTGAAGTCGCCGTCCGTGCAGAGGATGACTCGGTTGGCCGACTCCTTGCTGAAGTGACGCAGGGCCTGTTCGTAGGCCAGGTGAATCCCGGCCGCTCCGTTCGTCGAGCCTCCCGCCGACAGGGACTCAATCGCCTGCATGATCTTCGTCTGGTCCGAGCCGATCGTCGGCTCCAGCTTCAGCCCGGCATCTCCCGCATAGGTCACGATCGAGACGCGATCGCGCTCGCCCAGTTCCTCGATCAACAGCGACATGGCCCGCTTCACGAGCGGCAGCTTGTTGTCGGGCTGCATCGACCCGGAGACGTCGAGCAGAAAGACCAGGTTCGTCGGCGGACGCTGTGCCTTGGCGATCTCGCGCGCCTTGAGGCTGATGCGGGCGACATAGTGCTCGCGCTGCCACGGACACGGCGCGGCCTCGGCCACCACGCGGAACGGCTGTCCGTCGATGGGAGCGGGGTCGTCGTACTTGAAGTAGTTGACCAGCTCCTCAATCCGCACGGCATCGGCGGGAGGCAACTGCCCCTGATTGAGAAACCGCCGCACATTGGCATACGACGCCGTATCAACATCGACCGAAAACGTGGAGAGTGGCTGCTCGGCAGGCGTCAGGAACGGGTTCTCGACGATCGCGGCATAAGCTTCCGTACCGGGGTGGTCTGCGAGCTGCTTTTCTCCGTCGCGGGACTCGGATTTGGACTCGAAGTAGAAACCCTTTTCAGACTTCGACTGCTCCGCCCGAAGCTGTTCGAGTCGAGCCAGCCGCACTTTCTCCGGCAGCTTCTGAATACCTTTTAGTTCTTTCGAGAACCTATCGACTCCCTGACTCGATGAGCGAGCCGCCTCAGTTGAAATTGGCTTGCCAGCGCGCCCATCAGACGCCGTTCCTAACAGGCCTTCTTCTTCGCCAATCATGATCCTAGGGGTTCGTCCGCTTACGACTCCGCTGTTTTGTTTGAATCGATCCTCCCGCTGAGCGACGCCTTTGCTATCCGAGGGAACGGCAAGACCCGGCAAGACTGGCTTACCACCGCCCACTTTGCCGAGAACTCGTGTCCCACCCACAGGATCAGTCGAGTCTTGAACGCCGCGAGTCACATTCGACGCAGCGGACAATCCGTCCAACTGAGGCTGATTACTTTCCCCGAAAGCAGCGTTGCGGCCTCTGCCCGAACCAACGACGCCCGGATGCGGTTTGAGATCAGCCAGCCCATCTTCCAGCGTCGTGAACGACATCACTTCGTCTTGAGGCGCATTCGGATCGCTCTCATTGACATGGCGATATCCTCGCCGTTGACCGGTGGCACTCGGAGAGTCTCGCATCGCCAGCAACTCGCTCAACGTTTGCGGAGATGTCGCGGGCCAGAGCATCACGGCCGCACTCAATGCTGCCGTCACTGCGGCTGCGGCGAGGACGGCCCAACGGTGACGAGCTTGCTCGTGGCGCAAGTCGGCGCGAGCAACGGTCACGCTCGCCAGCAACGGCGTGTTTGTTGGCGAAGCGTCGGCGAGCGACGGTTTTGTCCCCTCGCCCCGGCCTTGCGGGGAGAGGGTTAGGGTGAGGGGTTCTTCTTTTGCCCCAACACCAACGGTGAGAAGTTGCTCCAGTCGCTGATGCTGTTCGGCGGACAACGCGAGCGCCGGTTCAGAAGCCAGTTCGCTGCGGAGCCAGGCGGTCGTCTCACGAATCTCAGCGAGAGCGTCTCGTGCGGCGGATGACTCGGCGAGCAGTCGCTCGAACTCGGCCAACTCATCGCCGCAGAGTTCGCCCAAAGCGTAAGCGGTCAGTCGCGGATCGTTCGGGTCGAAAGTTGTTGAAGCGGTCATGATGGACTCCCATGAAAAACGGCGGTCGTGCGCCGCATTGGTTCGTTGCGTATCGAGCAGCTGTAGGGTGGGACAAGCTCGCATCGAGCGCCGGCCCACCATCGGGAAACATCGAGCATTCGTGGTGGGCCGGCGCGGCGAAGCGCCGCTGGTCCCACCCTACGGCTCTTCATCACCCTTCATCATCTCCCGCAACCGCTTGATCCCCGTGTGAAGCAGGAAGCCGACATTCGAGACGCTGTGTCCCGTGATGTCGGCGATCTCGCGGTAGCTCAGGTCATTTTGAAACTTCAGCCGGATGACTTCCTGCTGGTTGTCGGGCAGGCGGTCGAGGAGGCTCATCAGCCGCCCGGCCGTCTCGCGCCGCTCCAGCATTTCGTCGGGAGGAACCTCACCGGTCGAGGTCCGTTCGTCGAGATCCATGACCGCCGACATGCGACTCTCCTTTCGCTTGGCATCCAACGCGCGAGACCGACAGACCATGAACAGCCACCGCGCCGGATGCGATTCCACTTCGGATCGTTCGTCGTCATTCAATCGACACAGCCGCAGAAACGTCTCTTGCACGGCATCGCGTCCCCGGTCGAGGTCTCCCGCAACCCGAGCCGCATACCTCACGAGCGGCCCCTCCCAGCGAGCGATCACATCGCGCAGCCACTCGGCGTTTCGTCTGGAGTCCACGCCTCGACCGTAGGATGTGTACTCCTGCCCGTCCGCCTTTTCTACTTTCGCCACAGTCTTGCAGTCGTCAACTGCGCGACCATCCACCCGAGGTACGGGCAGAAGTGCCCACCCTCCAATTGGTGAGGTGGCCGGATCGAGTGTGATTGTTTGCGGCTCCATCTCGCATCCCGAGGGGCTTGTCAGCGGCTGTGCCCCCAATGACGCACGAGCGGCGGAAGTCTTAGACGAAAACTTGGCGATGCCGCGAGAATCCGACAATTCGCGGTCGCTCGTCAATAACCACGACTGCGCCCATTCGCAATTCCGGTCCCCTCTCCCGCCCGCTTCGGGGGGAGAGGGTTAGGGTGAGGGGGGCTTCGGATGAAGTTGCAGGCCACGAGTTCAGCGATCCTCCGATGGAGAGTCTCTTCCATCGACGGCCCCCTCACCCTCGTCCTTTGTCACAGCTTGATCTTGGGGTAGCCACGCTCGCCAGAGCGTGGGGTCCATCCAGCGTCTCGCCCACGTTCTGGCGAACGTGGCTACGACAACAAC
>JAYUFF010001125.1:0-8234 GCA_043738825.1 Schlesneria sp. | reverse complement strand
ACTGATGGTGGGCCGGCGCGAAGACGCTGGTCCCACCCTACAACAGCCGCATCGAATTCGCGACGTATCAACGGGAGACGCGCCACCATCCGTCAATCCGCAGTGTGAGCTTCGTAACGATCTCCGGATGCTGATCGGCCAGGTTCTTGGTTTCGAGTAGGTCGGTCGCCACATCGTACAGCTCTGCGGATGCAGGGCCGTGCGGCAGGATCAGCTTCCAGTTTCCTGCGCGACACCAGCGGAAATGCAAGCTCGCCTCGGGGCGGTCGATGTCGGCCACGTCGTGGTTAAAGGTGGCTCCGAAGAGCGCCGTTCGATCCGATTTGCCGCCGCTCGCCGCCAGTTTGGTCAGGTCGAGTCCCGGCAGCGGCTCCTTCGGAGTGATGCCCGTCGCGGCAAGAATCGTCGCGGCGATGTCGATGGAACTGACGGGCGTCTCGATCCGTTGCGGCTCGATGTGGCCGGGCCATCTCACGAGGATCGGTGTGCGCAGGCCACCGTCATAGGGCGACTTCTTGCTCTTCGGCGCGAACAAGTTGCCATCGGGCTGCTGAATCCAACCATTGTCGCAGGCGAACACGACGATCGTGTCCTTCGTGAGGTCGTGCTTGTCGAGATAGCCGAGCAGTTCACCGACTGTCTCATCGAACCACTCGCACATCGCGTGATACTTCGCGATGGGAAGCGGCTTGCCGTCACGCTGGTACTTCGCCAGCAATCGCTCGGGAGGATTGTGAGGCGTATGCGGCATCATCGGGGCGTACCACAGGAAGAACGGTTTCCCTTTGGCTCCGTCGAGGAAGTCGAACACCGGTTGCAGCCCCTCGCGCCCGATCTTCAGTCCCACATCGCCGTGCCTGCCGCCGCGTTTCGGATCGCCGTGAGACATCGCTGCCGTGAAGCCTCCCTCGGACGGAGCGCCCTCCCACCACTTGCCGCTTTGAAAACTGACGTAGCCCTGCTCGCCGAGCCACTTCGGAATCATTGGCAGTCGGCGAACGTGACGCAGCATCTCGACACGATCGATTCCCTTGGGCGGGTCGTTCCCCGAAATCTTGTGTTGGTGTGTGTAGAGGCCGGTCAAAATGCAGGCGAGACTCGGCCGGCAGAGGCTGCTCGGGACATAGCCCTGTGTGAAGCAGGCACTCTGGCTGGCGAGCCGATCGAGGTGCGGAGTCTTGATCTCGGGATGCCCCATGAATCCGTAGTCGGTCCACGCCTGATCGTCTCCCAGAATCAGCACGACATTCGGCGAACCGGCCGCAACAGAGGTGATCTCCATCGTGAGTGTGCTGATAGCGATCACGAAGAGGACGATGATCTGAAATGGCTTCACAACCTTGGCCCCTTCAGCCTTGGCCCCTTCGACCCGCACGCGGATTTAGGGGAGCGACGCCCCTCAATCCGAGCGCCGAAACGCGCAACGGTCGGAGTTTACCGAGGCTCAGTGCCATGCCGAAGTGCCACGGCGAAACAATTTGGTCAGATTTGATATGGCATGGCAGCCAACGGCTTGGGATGACTGAACTGACGCGACACCAGAGTTGACACCGGTCGGACACCCGCGTCTAATTCGCCTCGGTTGTAGACGGTGCTTTCACCCAGATGGGATCGCAAATGTCCAGGTCTGGAGCGCGGTGAGACGACTCGCCAACCTCGGGCCGCGCCGTCTCGGGCAAATCACACGGTTAGGAGAACAGTTCATGCGGAAGATTTGGACTTGGGTTGCCTGTTGTGTTGCGGTCGTGGCCGTGGCATTCGCGCCAGAAGCACAGGCTCGACCGGACTATTTGAACAAGGGGTTCATCCCGGCGTATCCAGCCCTCAAGGCTGAGGTCGAAACGGCCAAGTGTGGCGTTTGCCACGGTACCGACAAGAAGGTTCGGAACGACTACGGCATGGCCGTCGGCAAGGCCTTGGGCGAGAAGATGGTGAAGGACGAAGAGAAGATCAAGGCCGCTTTGAAGAAGGCTGAAGGGGAGAAGAGCAGCACCGAAGGCAAGACCTTCGGCGAACTCATCAAGGACGGCAAGCTGCCCGGCAAGGCCCCGTGATTGGGTGAAGCCTTCGACGGGGAGGGGAGTCAACCTTCGCAGCCCTCGCGAAGGCACCGCGTCACTCAGCTTGAACACACTGGCCGCAGCCCGACATCTCAATGTGGGGCTGCGGCCTTTTTCGTACCTCGCGTCAATCCGAATGATTCAGGGACGCATTGAGGCCTGACGCGCAAGCGAACGATCTGCCGCGACATCCCTTCGCTTGCGCGTCAGGCTTCTACCCATCGCGAATAATCCGTGCGAGATGAGTGTCACCCACGCAGCCACTTCGTTCGACTTCACACACGAGGCCGACGGGCTGGAAATGCCGGGCCGTGACGGCGTGGACGGTCGGCTCGCGCCGCCTCAATTGAAACTGGGCCTCGACGCCGCACCTCCACCACCGCGGCCGAAGCCCCAGAGTGGAGAGACACATGCGATCACCGTCTTTGCCAAAAAAATCCGGCCGGACACAAATTGTAGGGTGGGCATTGCCCACCACAATGCGTTGTGAGTTGGTGGGCAATGCCCACCCTACATTTTGTGAGCCGCCGTATTTGTTAGGCAAAGCCGCAAAGCCCCCCCGAGGACGGGGGACAGGAGTCGGACATGAACAACGTCCTGCTGGTCGCTTTCGGCGGTTCCGCCGGCGCGGTCGTTCGTTACCTGATCGGCGACGCCATGAAGTTGGCTTGGCCGACATACGCGGCGAGTGGAACGCTAATCGTTAACGTGGTCGGATCGTTTTTGATCGGTCTGCTGTTGGGAGCCGCAGCGGAACCGAAGGGCCTGTCCGAATCGACGCGGCTGTTGTTGGTGACCGGCTTCCTCGGCGGTCTGACGACATTCTCGTCGCTCGCACACGAAACAGTTCAACTCTCGACGCGCGAGGCGGGCGGAAGTCTCACGCCGGGCCTGTCGCATCTCAGCGCGAACGTGATCCTCGGGTTGGCCGCCGTCTGGGTCGGAGCGTGGTTGCGACGGTGATGTGCGACTGCGATGCCCGATGGCGAGGTGAAGGCTGCCACGTTTGGTCCTTCGTCAAGCCGACCCACGACCGAATACAGTCGAGTGAAATTGGCGGTCGTTGCGGGCGTCGGCGGCTTGCGCCAAATCGTCCAATTGCTGCCCCGGCACTCTCACGGTAGCATCTCGGCACGTTGAACGATTCGAGTGAGGTCGCACTCTCTCTCCTTGATGACATTCGACGAACACCCTCCTTCATACTCCCCACCCCGGATGCTGTGGCTGTGGCATTCCTCAAAGTCATCAAAGGCACCTCCTCAGGGCAGTTACTCGCGCTGTCGGGAGAACGCACCATTCTGGGTCGTCATCCCAGTTGTCAGATCGTTCTCGACAACGGCTCGGTCAGTCGTCAGCACGCTCAGGTCACCGAATCGGAGGGAGCGTTCTTCATTGAGGATTTGCACAGCCGCAACGGCACGCAGGTCAACGGCACCTCGATTCGTGGCCGGACGGAACTGAGCGACGGCGATGAAGTCCAGGTTTGCGATTACGCCTTCCATTTCAAGCGACAGGCCGATCGAGTGGCGGTGATCCCGGAATCCGGGCGGGCTCCCGTTGTCAGGTCGGTCGTGCCGCTGGTCGCCGGCCTGCGGGAAACCCTTGATGACCTCGATGACGACGAACCCTTGCCCATCGGATCGCAGGCGTCCGCACCCAAGTTATCCGACAATTCGTCGGTCATCACGGCGTTGGAGGCCGGTTCATCGGCGCGCGGCCTGCGGCTGAACGTGCGGCCCGAGATCAAGCTGCGAGCCGTCCTCGAAATCAGCGCGGCCCTCGGACGATTGTTGAAGCTCGAAGACGTGTTGCCGGTGATTCTGAAGTCGCTGTTCAAAATTTTCCCTCAGGCCGACTGGGGCTTTGTCCTGCTCAAGGAGAGTGACGGCGACAAGCTGCGAGTCCGTGCGTCGTGGTCGCGACGGCCCGATGACGAAGATGAAGTTCCGATCAGCATGACCGTCGTGCGGCAGGCGATGAGCGATGCGAAGGCGATCCTCAGCGCGGACGTGATGGGAGACAAACGGTTTCGCGCCAGTGAAAGTCTGACCGAACTCCAGTTGCGGTCGCTCATGTGTGTGCCGCTGACCGATACCGCCGGGACCGCGTTGGGAGTGATTCAGCTCAGCACGCTCGACGTGTCTCAGCCGTTCAATGCCGACGATCTGGACCTGCTCGTCAGCGTGTCGGCCCAGGCCTCGCTGGCCGTTGAGAACGCGACGCTGCACGACACCGTGCTGCGGCAGCGCGGCTACGAACGCGGCATGGAGTTTGCCGCCCAGGTGCAGCACGGATTCCTGCCGAGTCAGCCTCCGAAACTGGAGGGCTACGAATTCGCGGACTACTACGAAGCGGCCTTCAGTGTTGGCGGAGACTACTTCGACTACGTCTGGCTTCCGGACGGTCGCGTCGCACTGGCCGTGGGAGATGTCGCGGGCAAGGGTGTGTCGGCGGCATTGCTCATGGCTCGGCTGCATGCGTCGGCGCGCTACCACCTGCTCAGCGCCTGCTCACCGTCGAAGGCGATGAACAGTTTGAATGTCGAAGTGGCCAACAGCGGACTCGGGTTTCGGTTCATCACTCTGGCGTTTGCCGTTGTCGATCCGAAATCAAACGAGGTCTGCATTGCCAATGCGGGACATCTGCCCCCCGTGCTGCGCCGCGCCGATGGCCGAGTTGAACTCCTCGGCATGAATGAGTCGGGGATGCCGCTGGGGATCGCGCCCGACCAGCAGTTTGAAGAGCTGGTCGTGCGGATGCAGCCCAACGAATCGCTGCTCTTCTACACCGACGGCATCACCGAGGCCATGAACTCCCAGGACGAGTTGTATGGCAAACACCGGTTGTTGCAGGCCGTCTCGGCATGCGGCGCACCGGCCCGCGATTTGGTCAAGGCCCTGGTGACTTCGGTCGAACTGTTCGGCAATTCCAGTCCGCAGCGGGACGACATCTGCATCACGGCCGTGCGGCGCGTCCACTAGGCGAGCGGCGGGAAATCGTCTGCCCGGCCACACCAACCCGAAGCGTGAGCGAGGGAATGCGGCCAAAGTCCCTCGCTCACGCTTCGGGTTGATGTGAGTAAACAATCTGACGCTCGCCTAATCGAGGGATGCAACACGGTGACGCTCGACAGTCTTCAAGTCCTCGGCGACGACGGACAGATCGCACGGCGACTCAGCCATTACGAATCGCGATCGCAGCAGTTGGAAATGGCCAGCGCCGTCGAACACGCGATCGCAAAAGGCGAGCATCTGATCGTTGAGGCGGGGACCGGGACCGGGAAAAGTTTCGCGTACCTCGTCCCGGCGATCTTGGCGGCCACGGCGGGGCAGGGTGAGGGAGGGGCTCGCCGCAAGGTCGTGATCTCGACGCATACGATCAGCCTGCAAGAGCAGCTCATCACGAAGGACATTCCATTCCTGAACGCCGTGTTGCCGGTCGAGTTCTCAGCCGTGCTGGTAAAGGGCCGCTCGAACTACATCAGCCTGCGCCGGATGAAGGGGGCCGTCGAACGCTCGCACTCGTTGTTCTCGAAGCCCGAGGAACTCGATCACCTTCAGAAGATCGTCGAGTGGTCGCGGTCTACGGGAGACGGCAGCCTGTCGGACCTGTCGTTCAAACCGCTGCCGCAGGTCTGGGACGAGGCTCGCAGCGAACACGGCAACTGCCTCGGCAAGTCGTGCCCGACGTATGACAGTTGTCTTTACTATCGCGCTCGCCGCCGCATCTGGAACGCCGACCTGCTGGTGGTGAATCACGCGCTGTTCTTCGCCGACCTCGCCCTGCGGCGCGAGGGTGCGAGCGTGCTGCCCGACTACGACGTTGTGATCTTCGACGAGGCCCACACGCTCGAACAAGTCGCCGCCGATCATCTCGGACTTTCCGTGACGAGTGGCCAGGTCGAATACCTGCTCAACAAGCTCTACAACGACCGCACACAGAAGGGACTGCTCTTCAAGCTGCCGATTGCGGATGTGGAGGCACTCAAGGTCCAGCATCAGGCCCAGCAACTCGTCGATCGCGCTCGCTTCCTCGGTCGCGACCTGTTTGAAGAACTGCGAGAGTACCAGCGGACCAGCGGCTCGAAAAACGGACGCCTGCGCAAACCGCCCGGCATCCTGAACGAAGTCAGTCCCGCGTTGAAGGAACTCGCCGCGTTGCTGGTTGCGTTGTCGAAGCCGATCGAGCGCGACGAGATGCGGATCGAGTACACCGCCGCCGCCGAACGGTGCGTCGGTCTTGCGAACTCGCTGAACTCGTGGCTCCAGCAAACCGCCGCCGACTCCGTCTATTGGCTGGAGTTGACCGGGCCGCCGCATCAGCAGCGAGTCCGCATGGTCTCCGCCCCCGTCGATGTCGGGCCGGTCCTGCGCGACGAGCTGTTCTCGAAGGTAAAGACCGCGATCCTGACGAGTGCCACGCTCTCCGTCGGGCACCAGAGCTTCGACTTTATCCGGCAGCGACTCGGGCTGACGAAGAGCAACGAGTTGAAGCTCGGCAGCCCGTTTGATTACCGCACGCAGATGAAGTTGATCCTGCCGGACGGGATGCCGGACCCGACCGAGTCCCCCGGTGAGTACCTGTCGGCGGTCTGCTCGCGCATCGAAGAATACGTCGATGTCACGAAGGGCCGCGCGTTCGTGCTCTTCACCAGCTACCAGATGCTGCGCGAGGTCGCCCGCCGGATGACCTCGTGGTTCGTCTCACGCAACTATGGCCTGTACGTTCAGGGGGACGACATGCCGCGCTCGCTGATGCTCGAAAAGTTTCGCAACGATCCGGCGGGAGTCCTCTTCGGCGCGGACAGCTTCTGGCAGGGAGTCGATGTCCCCGGCGACGCCCTGCAAAACGTGATCATCACGAAGTTGCCGTTCAGCGTGCCGGACCAACCGCTGCTCGAAGCGAGACTGGAAAGAATCCGCGCCGACGGCGGCAACCCGTTCATGGACTATCAAGTCCCCGAAGCGATCATCAAGCTCAAGCAGGGAGTCGGCCGTCTGATCCGCTCGCGCACCGACACGGGCCTCGTGGCGATTCTCGATCCCCGCATCCGCACGAAGCGCTACGGCCAACTCTTCCTCGACAGCCTGCCGGACGGCGAAGTCGTGCGACAAGTCTGACAACACAGCGCCTCACATGAGACCCGAAACGCAAAGTCGCTGAGATACAAAGACGCGAAGCAAGGGAATGAATCAGAGGAGGCGGGGATGCTCGCATTTCATGGATTGCTTCATCTGTCTTCAAAGTCGCCATCATCGCTCCGCGTGATGAGCCTTGTGGGATCAGGCATCGATTGGTGGAAGGCTCATCACGCGGAGCGATGATGGCGACTTTGGTCTGAGGGGAGCCTTGCCGGATTCTCCATTGTCGAGCCAATTCATTTTCCCCCTTCATTGCGCCCCGGCGTCTTGACGTTGTTCATCCAGCCGATTCATCACGCGATGGATTGCGATGGAAATTGAAGAGGCTTGGCTTTGTCGGCATCTCCGTTTATCATCCCGCCCGTTCGCGGAGTGCTTCGGTCGCCGAAGCCCCGCGAATTCGGAGAGGTGACAGAGTGGCCGATCGTGCTGGACTCGAAATCCAGAGTAGGCGAAAGCTTACCGTGGGTTCAAATCCCACCCTCTCCGCTGGAACCGTCGAGAAAACGCCTGTTTTCTCGACGGTTTCTTCATTCTCGGCGGAGTCATCCTTCTGTTGCGACTGCGCACGAGAACACGTAGTCCCGCCGCTCCGCCGACGGGACAGTCTTATCGCCGGTCGTGTGTTGCCGCTCGTTTCAAGAATTTGAATGTGGTCTTGCGCACGATCCATTCACCAAGGCGAGGAAACGCCTGGTAGAGGGTGAATACCGGGCGCAGCGCGGGGAAGTTCACGATCAAGTCAGGGCGATCGTGCTTGATCGCCTTGACGACCGCCCGCGAGACGGTCTCCGCGCTGGTCGAGCCGACATACCACGGCGTGGCGCGTCCGATCCGTTGTTTGATGACTTCGTAAATCCCGCCGTCGGATGCGAAGCCGGGGCAGACCACCGACGCACTGATGCCGGTGCGGTGATACTCGCCGCGCAGCGACTGCGTGAAAGCGATCAGTCCCGCCTTGGTCGCCCCATAGGCCGCCGCGAAGGCCGGCCCCTGTTTGCCCGCGGTCGAGGACATGTTGACGATGTGCCCG
>JAYUFF010001124.1:0-8243 GCA_043738825.1 Schlesneria sp. | reverse complement strand
TGGTTAGCAGGGCGTTGGCCTTGGCGTGATTGGTGATCTTGCCTTCGGCGGCGTTGTAGGTGAGCGACTCACCTGGCAGACGGATCGCGACGGTGCCGAGCAGGACGGCTTCGGTCAGGGGGACGGCGTAGTCGAAGTGCGAGGTCGTGTGATCGGCACCTCGACAGGCGTCGGCCCAACTGACGTAGTGGTCACGGGCGGGCTGCAACTCGATCTGCTTGTCGGCGAAGGTTTCCTCGGGGAACAGTTTCGGAGTGGCGACGTGCGGGATGACCAGCGAACCTTTCTCGCCCACCAAAACCGAACCGGAGCCGGGGAGTTGATAGCTGGCGGGCAGGCCATGCGCTTCGCTCGGCGGCTGGTGACCGTCGCCGTCGTACCAGGTCACCTTGATCGAGCCGGGCGTGGTCAGGTCCGTGGCGGGGAACTCGTACGAGACCTTCGACTGCTTGTACCAGACCTCGCGATTCATGGCGGACGCCTCGGCCTTCACGATCGTCGGTGATGTCAGCTTCAACGCCGAGAAGACCGGGTCGAGGATATGGCAGCCGAAGTCTCCCAATTGTCCGTTCGAGAAGTCCTGCCACGCCCGCCAGTTGAACGAGTGATAGATCTTCTCGACGAAGAGCCGATCAGGGGCAACGCCCAGCCATTCATCCCAATGCAGCGTCGAGGGCACTTCGTCTTTCGTGTCGGGGCGGTCATCGACGAGGATCCAACCCATCTTGCCGCTCTGCCACGCATGGACCTCTTTCACCTTGCCGATCGCGCCCGCATGAACCAGCGCGACGGCCGTTCGATAAAACTCATGCGACTGAATCTGGTTGCCCATCTGCGTGACGAGCTTGTACTTCGTCGCCGCCGCCCGCATCTGCCGGGCCTCGTGAACCGTGTGAGTCAGCGGCTTCTGACAGTAGACGTGCTTGCCGAGCTGCATGGCCGGCAGCGCGATCGGCGCGTGCATGTGATCCGGCGTCGAGACGATGACCGCATCGAACGTGTTTTGGTTGGCATCGTCCAGCAGCTTCCGGTAATCGAAGAACCGTTTGGCCGCGGGATACTTCTCGGCCGCTCGCCCGAGGTGCCCTGGCGTCTCATCGACATCGCACAGCGCGACGACATTCACGTGAGGACTCTTCGCCACTTGACTCAGGTCGTCCCACCCTTTGCCTCCCGTCCCGATCGACGCAATGTTCAGCCGTTCGTTCGCTCCCAGAACCCGCTTCCAACTGGCGGCGGTGAAGCCGACGGCGACTCCGCCGACCAGTGATTGCTTCAGAAAATCGCGGCGAGTGGAACGTGTGGACTTTGCCATGAGGATTTTCCCGGAACTGGAGAAGTGTGAGGCCGGAACGGACATCTCTCGACGCGAACACTTGAACAGAAACGTGTGCGAACCGGTAGCGTGCGTCAAGGTCTCGAGACTCGCCGCGCAGGCGTCCTGCATTGGAGTCGGGCGTTCAAAGTTCCTGACCCTACCGGATTGCAGGAGCTGCCGTTTTTGCCCCGCCACAGCGATGAGCATGGCACCGACAATCCGTGAGAGTCCGCGTTTTTCAACGGACTGTTAGCGGTTTCGGTTGCTGACCACTTTTTCTCTGACCACCTTTGTTTCAGGGGATCGTGCGGTTTGATCCACGGCTCTTCCCAGTTTCAAAGTAGGGTGGGACAAGCTCGCTTCGAGCGTCGGCCCACCCTGACAAACCTTCGAGAATTGCTGGTGGGCCGGCGCGGCGAAACGCCGCTGGTTCCACCCTACATTTTGTGCAACTTCAAACGGGACGGAGCCGTGCGGATTGATCGAGCCGCCGTTGATCGCGCCGCCGTCACCAGTGACTTTGCGAAGAATGGCCGAAAAGGATGGCTCGTATTGGACGGGTATCCCGATCCCCACTGCGTCACCGGCGGGACGCGGGCAGTTGTGTCACCTTCCGATCCGGCGTTTCGATTCGCCGTCAATCAACTGTGAGAAATGATCGCACCGGATGCACATCCGGTTTGACGAGTGGCCATTCGCGAACTAGATCATCTTGGTGTCGTGCTTCAGTGTTGTGGGATCGAAAACTGGCGAGTTTGGGTGGTGAGGTCAGAGTCTTCGATGGCCCCGTTCTTGCCACTCACTTTAGGCCATCGAAGACTCTGACCCTGCCACCCTGATTCATCAGCTCCCCTCAGAGTGAAGCACCACACTAGGCTGCCAAATATCCCTGCGCAGCCGCTCGCACAGGATGCCCCTCAATGTCCGAACGCCGCATTCCCGATGACCGCCGCCGCTCTGACCGGCGTCTGGCCAAGCGCGTCCCGCTGGCTCGCGAAGTCCGTTTCCTGAGCAACGCGTCACCCACGACTGTGCTGCGAGGCCACCTGCAGGATGTCTCGACATCCGGCGTCCGCCTGATGCTGGAACAACTCGTGCCGCAGGGCGAGAAACTGCTGATTGAAGTCCGCGATGCCGAACGAACGCTCTGCAATGTGACGGTCGAGGTCGTCTGGATCGAGTCGGTCTCGACGAAGCGTCACTGCATCGGCTGCGAATCGCTTACTGAACTGTCGGCCCGCCAGATGACACAGCTCAAGTCGGCCGCAGTGGGCCATCAATCGCTCTGAGTCGCCTTGTCGGCTAATCTGCCATCGCGTGATTGGCAGAGGGTTGGCTGCCAGCCCTCCCCTCGGTTGGGCCATCGCGCAGATCGGCGCAGATCGCACCGAGGCATTCCACTCACAGCTCGCTCATTTCGCGGAGCAGGACGTGCGCATCTTCGTCTCCGAGTTCATCTGCGGCGGCTCACTGTCGAATGAGCCACTGCCGGACTCGCTGCGGCGCGAGGGCCGAGCGATGTTGTGGGCCATCGTGGATGATCTGCTGCGCCTCCCCGACTGCGACGTGGCGACAACGCTCGATGTTCGACTGGCCGATGATGCTCGCCACCGCAGCTCGGCCCGCTGCGACATCGTGACCGTGACCGACTCCCGCGACGAGCGTCGGCAGTTCGACCGCCTCGCGTCGGCAGGCGACGCCGTGTTGGTGATCGCTCCCGAAACGGACGGGCAGCTCACCGAGCGAGTGCGGCGCGCCGAGTCGCTCGGCTCCCGAACGCTCAACTGTTCGCCGGAGGCCATCGAGTTGTGCGGCGACAAACTGCGATTGGCCGAACATCTCGAACGCCACGCGCTGGCGACCATCACCACCGCGACGGTTGACTGGAGTTGCAATGAACCGGGGGAGCGACACGAGCAGTCATGCGGCGGGTCGTGGATGATCAAGCCTCGCGATGGAGCGGGATCATGGCTCACCTTCCGCATCCCAGCCAACTCGCGCGACGAGTGGCATCGCGCGGGACGGGCCTATGCACAGGCCGGCGTCCAACACAAGGCGCTGATTCAACCCTTCGTCGCGGGACAACCGCTCTCCGTGGGATGCCTCTGCCACTCCAACGGCGAGGTCGAAGTCTTTCCAATCGGCCACCAACGACTGTCGAACGAGTTCGTGTATCTGGGAGGTGTGATCCCCGCCGATATTCCACTCGACACGGAGATCGCGCTTCGCAAACTGGTCCGCAACGCGTGCGCGACGATTCCCGGTTTGAGCGGCATCATTGGCGTTGACCTCTTGCTTCCCGAGGCCGATCCAGCGAGACCGTTGATCGTGGAGATCAATCCCCGGTTGACCACGTCCTATGTCGGGTATCGACGACTCAGCGCGAACAACCTCGTCGAACGATGGCTTCAAGTTGCGGCCTTGCTGCCGAACTCCAACCCGTCGCCGCCAAGCTGGTCATCCATTCGCGTTGAGTTCGACGCGAGTGGAGAAAGAATCGCCGATTGCACGCATCCGGATCGGCCGATAGCATCCTTGGACTGACGACACTCTTTCCTGTCCGAGGACGCACTGATGCTGACGCTGCTTGACGCGAATCGCCGCTACAACCGTCGGGAGATGCTGCGAGTCGGGGCCTTCGGGGCCGGGGCATTTGGCGTGGTGAACGGCTTCGCCAACAAGAGTTTTGCCGCGTCGAGGGGGCTGCCGATCACGGACAAGTCGGTCATCCTGCTCTTCCTGCACGGCGGCCCGAGTCAGATCGAAACCTTTGATCCGAAGATGACCGCGCCGGTCGGAATCCAGAGCGTCACGGGTGAGATTCAGACCGCGATCCCCGGCGTGACGTTTGGTTCGTCGTTTCCGCAGTTGGCTCAGCGGGCGGATCGGTTGAGCATCGTCCGGTCGTTCACGTCGGGCGATGCCAATCACGACATCAAGCCGGTCGTCTGCAAAGACACGTCGGGTGCGAATGTCGGTTCGCTCTACGCGCGAGTGGCGGGCGCGAACCGACCCGGATCAGGGATGCCGACCAACGCGATGCTCTTTCCGCAGTCGGTCGATTCCACAACGGGACCGGCCATCACGTCGTTCGGCAAGTTTGAATCGACTGGCTCGCTCGGCAATGGCTACTCACCGTTCGTGCCCGGTGCGGGAGGCGACCTGCAAAAGAATCTCGAACTGCGAGTCCCCGTCGATCGACTCGGGGATCGACGGACGTTGTTGTCGGAACTTGATCGGCAACGGTTCGAGTTGGACGGCCGGTTCGAGTTGGATCATCGGGGCCGTTCTCAAACCGTCGATCCGCTGCGCGAGCAGGCATTCAGCACGTTACTCGGTGGAGTCGCGGGAGCCTTCGATTTGTCGAAGGAAGACCCGGCAACGATTGCCCGGTACGACACGGCTCCGCTGGTCCGGCCCGATCAGATCAACAAGAAGTGGAACAACTACAACCACTATGTCGACAACGCGAAGGCCCTCGGCAAGCTGCTGCTGCTGGCGAGGCGACTGTGCGAGGCGGGCTGCGGCTTCGTGACCGTGACGACCAGCTTCGTGTGGGACATGCACGCCGACGTGAACAACGCGACGGTCGAGGAGGGAATGCGGTACATGGGCCCGCCGCTCGATCACGCAGTCTCGGCGTTCCTCGACGACGTCGCCTCGCGCGGACTGAGCGACAAGATCATGCTCGTCGCCACGGGCGAGATGGGTCGCACGCCGCGCGTGAACAAAAACGGAGGCCGCGACCACTGGGGCAACCTCGCTCCGCTGCTGCTCTCGGGCGGAGGCATCAAGTCGGGCCAGGTCATCGGCCAATCAACCCGCGACGCGGCGGAACCCTCGTCGGAGCCGATCCGCATCAAGCACCTCGTGGCCACGATGCTGCAACGCCTCGTCGATCCGGGCGAACTCCGCCTCAACCCCAGCATCCCCCGAGAAGTCCTCGCCGCCGCCGCCGCCGAGCCGATCATGGGGCTGTGAAAAGATCGTGTGGCTGGGGGCGGTCGTCTTCGACCGACCACAGCCGAGTGATGTGGAGTGTGCTGTGGATGCCGGGGGGGCTTTGCACAAAAAATGTAGGGTGGGCACTGCCCACCACAAACGATGGCTGAATCGTGGGCAGTGCCCACCCTACACGAAGTATGCAACCTGATTATTTGTGCAAAGCCAAGCCGGGGTCAGGTGACATCCGCTATTCCAAATGGAGACAATCGCATGACGCTGCCTCGTCCTTCCCGACGCGACCTGCTCAAACATTCGGCTGCGGGACTGATCGCTCTCCCGTGGATGAACCTCGGCCGAGCGTCGTGGCTGCGCGCCGATGAGACACCCGCGTCAGACACCGCGCCGATTCGCAAGCAGCTCATCGTCAAGACCGAGATGCCGTTCAATGCGGAAGGGCCGCTCGACAAACTTGCCGAGCGCTGGATCACGCCACTCGAATCGTTCTACGTTCGCAGCAACGGCCCGGTCCCGTCGTTCGAGGCGAAAGACTTCACGCTGACGATCGACGGTCTGGTGGAGAAGCCGCTCACGCTGAAAGTGGGCGAGTTGCTCGAACGCTTTCCGTCGGTGAAGACGACCGCCACGCTGACGTGTGCGGGAAACCGCCGCATCGAGTTCGCCGCGACTAAGAAATCGAGCGGCCTGCAATGGGTGTCGGGTGCAATGGGGAACGCCGAGTGGCAGGGAGTCCGTCTGTCCGATGTCCTGAAGCTGGCGGGAGTCCAAGCCGGCGCGAAGCACGTCTGGTTTGAGGGCCGCGACGAAGTCGTCGAGAAGACCGAGACGATTCCGTTTGGCGGTTCCATCCCGCTCGAAAAGGCGATGGCCGACACGCGGGCCACGCCCGGTGCCTTACTCGCCAGTCGCATGAACGGCCGCGTGCTGCTGCCCGAGCACGGCTTCCCGCTGCGAGCCGTTGTGCCGGGCTTTATCGGGGCGCGGAGCGTCAAGTGGCTGGGCCGGATCACGCTCAGCGACCGCCCGTCGCCGAACTATTTCGTCGCCCGCTCGTACAAGGTCATTGCCGAGGACACACCCGCCGCGCTTGCGGCGGCCTCGCCGATATACGAGCAAACGCTCAATTCGATGATCTGCTCACCCACCGAAGGAGCCACCGTTGCCGGAGACCGTCTGACCGTGAAGGGCTTCGCGATGGCGGCCGGTCACGCGGGCCGCAGCGTGAAACTCGTCGAGGTCTCGACCGACAACGGCCAGTCGTGGCAACCGGCCAAGTGTACGTCGCCTCTTCGCGAATTCTGCTGGGTCTTGTGGTCAGCCGATGTCGCACTGACGCCGACCACCACGAGCCTGCTTGTCCGCGCCACCGACTCCAGCGGCGAGACCCAGCCGCAAACCATGCTCTGGAACGCGAAGGGCTACCAGTACAACGCCTGGCACAAAGTGAGCGTGAAGCGTGGGTGATTTCTTCCAAGGCTGGCGACGCAAAACCGGACTGGCTCTGCTGGCGATGCTGTTGACTGTTGTTTGGTTTCGCGGCGTCGGAATTCATGACAGGGTCGCGTTCGATGCTTTCGACACTCATCACATCATTTGCTCATCGGAAGGCATGCTGTCATGGTTTCGTTGCGTCGATTCCAGAATAGGTAAAATGGAATTTCAATGGACGAGCGTGAGCCTTGCGCCCGAAGACCGTCAGAAGACTTTCATGCTTGATGGCGACGTGATTTATTTCACAAATGAGAAGACTTGGAGGACCATCGGAGTCGGCTATCGCACGGGTGGAGATTTCGGCGGCGGTCCTTACTTTCGTCAATGGTGTGTGCAGTATTGGATATTCGTTCTGCCGCTGACTGTCGTCTCGGCGATTCTGCTGCTCATCAAGCCACGTCCCTCGAAGTCGGCAGAGGAACCCAAGCGTGCGTGAGTTCTTCCAAGGCTGGCGACGCAAAACCGGACTGGCTCTGCTAGCAATGGCGCTGCTGCTGACTGCCGCGTGGATGAGGAGTCGTGTCCTTAGCAATTCAATCGGTATTCGACGTGGCGGTGAGTACAGTTCAATTCATTCGTCGGTGGGGCGACTTGCGTGGGTTGAGATTTATCCTGTTCACAAGGGAATCCTGGAGTTCTCGGATACTTCGCTGTCGCAAAAATTCCTAGACGATGCAGTTGCCATCCCGGCGAGAATGCGGGGTGGCACAATCGAATGGCAGTGGAAATGGTTCGGATTTGATTTCAGCGCCAGAACGAGCAGCGTCTTCGTCCATTCGGCAACGGAGCAGTTGCACGTTGTCATTTGGACCGTCCCCTACTGGTCACACGTCCTCCCGCTGACGCTGCTCTCGGCATTCTTGATCTTCTCTAAGCCGAGGCACTCGAAGTCGGCGATGGAACCCAAGCGTGGGTGAGTTCTTCCAAGGCTGGCGACGCAAGACCGGACTGGCTCTGCTGGCGCTGGCGTTGCTATTGATGGGGGTATGGGTGCGCAGCACCGTCGTTGAAGACCAGCTTGCGATCAATTGGTTGGGTCGCTTGCACTGGTTCCATTCCTTCAACGGCACGGTCGCGTGGAAGCAGTACACGCCGTGGATTCAGGCCAAGTCGTTTGTTCTTTACGAGAGGGAGAGCCCGCCCACGGATCATACTGACCATTGGGACAATGACGACGACGATGTGGATTGGTCTTGGAAGTGGAGAGCGTGCGAATTCGAGTTTCGAGCAGGCACATTCTCGAAGCCGTTTTGGGGCGATATCCGATTGCGGATCATCCCGTACTGGTCGCTCGTGCTTCCTCTGACGCTGCTCTCGGCGTTCTTGATCATCTCCAAGCCGAAACAACCGAAGTCGGCAAAGGAACCCAAGCGTGCGTGAGTTCTTCCAAGGCAGGTGATTCGCCCATTGATGTTGAACCACGCGCGAATGTCGGCGAGTGGTTGGCCCCAGAGGGGCGGCATACGGTAGC
>JAYUFF010001123.1:0-8243 GCA_043738825.1 Schlesneria sp. | reverse complement strand
ATCCCTACGAAGTTTTCGACCGAATGGCGGCGACCGTTGGGACGCTGACCGCTCCACACTCGTTCTATCTCGGAATGGAATTGTGCAAGGCGCGGACGGCGTTGTCGCTCGGCAAGCAATACATCCAAGATGAAGCTCTGCGCTGGGGCTTTCTGACAGTCGAAGAAACCAGCGCCGTGGAACGGCGTCGCCACGCCACCGAGTTTCTCCCGACCACCGGTAATGACGTGCCCAACAGTGGATCAGGAGCCATCCAGCAGATCAGAAGTTTGAATGACGATTCTTAGTCTCGGAGGGACGCCATACGGTAGCCCACGGCGTCAGCCGTGGATTGACGAGGGAAGCAGACTGCAGCGCCGGAGGGACGACATCTCGGTGAGAAAGCCGCTCATCCCTGCCCCGTGTATGAGAGCTGTTTCCGCCGGCTGATATGTCGCCCCGCTGGGGCTGCGTTTATGGCACATCACAACTCCCACGGCTCACGCCGTGGGCTACCGTATGTCGCCCCTCCGGGGCTAATTGGATACAAGTTCGATTCACGAGGCTGATTCGTTTCTCAACGTTGGCCACATTCGTAACTCAACCATTGCCACAGCACCGTTGACTTCGCGAGCCCCGCCCACCGATGCCTGCATTCACCCAGTTGCCACTCATCGAGGAACTTGTCCCCGCGCCGGACGTGATGGCGGCGGTGCGCGCGGTGAGTGGTTGGCCGCACCTGCTGCTGCTCGACAGCGCGTTGCAGCGCGAGCCGGTGGGACGGTTCTCGTTCCTGATGGCCGATCCGGTGGAGTCGTGGACGCTCGATGAAGCGCAGTTTGGCGATGATCCGTTTGCCTCGTTGAGGCCGGTGCTGGATCGTTGGCGTTGCGACGTGGTGTCCGACCTGCCGCCGTTTCAGGGTGGAATTGCGGGGCTGATGGGTTACGAACTTGGCCGGTGTTGGGAGCGAGTCCCCGCCGCGCGGCACGATGAGTTTCAACTGCCGGTGCTGGCGGCGGGCCTCTACGACTGGGTGATCGCGTGGGACCATCGGTCTGGCCGCGCGTGGATCATCTCGCACGGTTGGCCTGAGAACGATGAGGCCCGGCGAAGGGAACGGGCTGCGATGCGGATGCGGGTGGTGCGCGAGGCATTGGCCGGGGTGAGTCACGCCGAAGAAGAGAAGCCCCCTCACCCTAACCCTCTCCCCCGAAGACGGGGGCGAGGGGACAAAGCCGAAGACGGGGAGATGCGCCCGCTTGTCGAACAGTTCGCGGTGCCGGGGCTGGAGGGACTGACGAGCAACTTTTCGCGGGACGACTATTTGAAGGCGGTCGCTCAAGTCATCGAGTACATCCGGGCGGGAGACATCTTTCAGGCGAACCTGACTCAGCGGTTGTTGGCTCCTGCGGGCGAAGGCACGCTCGATCTGTACGAGCGGTTGCGGCGAGTGAACCCCGCTCCGTTTGCCGGGCTGATGCGGTGGGACGACTGGGCCGTGGTCAGTGCCTCGCCAGAGCGTTTCCTGCGCGTGGATGGTCGCGAGGTGGAGACGCGGCCGATCAAGGGGACTCGGCGACGGAAGCGCGGTCCCGAGGCGGACCTGTTCACTCGCGATGAGCTGCGTGAAAGTGAGAAGGATCAGGCCGAGAATGTGATGATCGTCGATCTGCTCCGCAACGATCTGTCTCGCGTTTGTGAAGCCGGTTCGATCCGGGTGCCTCAGTTGTGCGGCGTCGAGACCTACGAGACGGTGCAGCATCTGGTCTCCGAAGTGCGCGGCCGATTGCGAGACGATGCGAGTGTGTGGGACTTGTTTCGAGTCACGCTGCCGGGCGGCTCGATCAGCGGCGCGCCGAAGGTCCGCGCGATGGAGATCATCGCCGAATTGGAGCCGACCGCGCGCGGGCCGTACTGCGGCAGCCTGTTCTATGTCGCTGCGAACGGCCAGTCAGACAGCAACCTCTTGATCCGGACGTTTGTCGAGCGACACGGCTGGTTGCAGTTGGGAGTCGGCGGCGGCATCGTGGCTCAATCCGACCCGGCCGCCGAGTATGAGGAAACGCTGACAAAGGCCGCGGGAATGGTGCGAGCGTTACGGTGACACTCGCTTCCGATGTCGTTCACAAAGGAGCGACCCCACCGGGCTTGCCCCGGTGGCTCGCGGGTCTTTGCACTACTTGTCGGTTCGTATCGAGTGAAGACTCAAGTAGTGCAAAGACCTGATTCCACCGGGACAAGCCCGGTGGGGTTGCGTGAATCAGGGTTGGTTTCTTGTTTGGACATCGTTTTTGGAGTTCCCTCCCGTGCTGTTGCTGATCGACAACTACGACAGCTTTGTCCACAACCTCGCGCGGTACTTCGTCGAGTTGGGATGTGAGACGCGCGTCGTGCGGAACGATGCGGTGACGGTGGCCGAGGTGCGTGAGCTGGCTCCGTCGGCGATCGTGATCTCACCGGGACCATGTACGCCGCGCGAGGCGGGAGTTTCGATGGAGTTGATCCGCGAGCTTGGCCCCTCGATCCCGATGCTCGGAGTCTGCCTGGGGCATCAAGCCATCGCGGCGGCTTTGGGTGGTCAGGTCGTCCGCGCGGACGAGCCGGTTCACGGGCGAACGTCTTGGATTCACCACGACGAACGGCGATTGTTTGCCAGTCTTCCCAACCCTCTGCGTGCGACGCGGTATCACTCGTTGATCGTCGATGAGGTGACTTTGCCGCCTGATCTGATTGTGACGGCTCGCACGGAAGACGGCGTGCCGATGGCACTCGAACACGAACGCTGGCCGTTGTTTGGCGTGCAGTTTCATCCCGAGTCGGTTCTCTCGCAGCGAGGCCGCTCGCTGCTGGGCAACTTTCTGACTCTGGCCGGTCTGCCGGTGCGCGCGTGTTCGATCGAGGACTGGATCGAACCCGAAGAGCCGCGCGATGACGAGACGGTCTCGCTGCCGCTGCCCTGGTGACGAGTGGTTCGCAATTCGGCAAAGGCGACCGGCGGGAATTGGTCGATCCACACCAACCCGAAGCGTGAGCGAGGGACTGCGACCCGATTCCCTCGCTCACGCTTCGGGTTGGTGTGGCAGGGTCAGTGACCTCTTGTCGCTCGTTCAAACTCACCTCCTGCCTCCACGCAGAGAACCCCGCCACACCGGGACGGCAAAGTCGGCAGGTTCGGCTCAGGCGGTTGGTGTTTCTTGTCGTGACCAGCATCCCGCATGCGAAACGCTGCGCACTCGGCCCGATAACAAATGATCGGGGGCGGTGCGCAACGACGGATGGATCGGGGTGGCCAAGATGCGAACACTCGACGACCGAGACGGCGGCGTCTCACGGGTTCAATGGGCGGGCCGGGGACTGTGGTTTCTGGCATGGGTCGCCTTGGTGGCGACGGCCTCAAGGATCGTGGTCGGTGCCGAACCCTCGACCGTTTGGCGGACGGACTTCAAGGCCGCTCTGTTGGACGCCGAGCAGAAGAAACTGCCGCTGTTGGTCCACTTCTACGCGGACTGGTGCATGCCGTGTCAGCGCATGGAACGCGAAGTCCTGACGGCGGCGAACGTCAAGGAATTTGTGGGCAGCCGGTTTGTCGCGGTCAAGTTGAACTCGGACCATCATCAAGACTTGGTCCGTCGCTACGGAGTCGAAATGCTGCCGAGCGATGTCGTGATCGACTCACAGAGCGGCAAGGTGCTGCTGCTGCATTCGGACTTTCTGGACAAGACCCGATACATCCAGTTGGTGGCTCAGGGCGAAGCCCAGTTTGCGAAGATCCACGCGGCGAAGTTGAAGCAGGGCGGCGACGCCGAGGCCGGTGATCCGAATCAAACCGATGCCGGTCACAGCGGCGAGGCGGTCTTGGGTGATCCTCAGCCCGTCGTGGGCCTCGACGGATACAGCCCGGTGGCGTTGGCGAAGCATCGCCAATGGACGCGCGGTGTGGCGCGACACGCCTGGGACTACAAGGACGTGACGTACTACTTGACCACGCGCGAAGAACTGCTGGAGTTCCGCAACAATCCCGAATCATTCGCTCCGAAACTGCTCGGCTGCGACCCGGTGATCCTGTGGGAGACCGACCGCGCCGTGGCGGGAGACATCCAGTACGGTGCCTTCTTCGACGGCGAGTTGTATCTGTTCAAGACCGACGAACGGCGCAAGCAGTTCAAGGCGAAGCCCGACAAGTTCATTCGCCTGCAACACGCGCTGAAGATCGATCAGGTCGAGCGAACCGCGATGCGCTGAGCGATGCCGTGAGTCGGTGCGCGGTCTGATATGAGACGTTTAGCCGCAACGCCAACGGCGTGCGTGCGGACACGAACTGACTGTCGATCGCACGCACGCCGTTGGCGTTGCGGCTAAACATTGAAGAGCCCTGCTTTCACTCGCGGGTTTTTCTTTGCGGGGCCGATTGGAAGCCGGTCATTCTCGATTTATACTTCCCACCAGTTCGGCTGAGATTCCGGCAGACACATCACTTCAAGCGGGATCGACATGGCAGCACCTCTGGTTGCCGATTCATTTTGGACGCACTTGGCGGAGAGCGGGTTGCTCACTTCGCAGAAGTTTGCGGCGGTCAAGCGCGAGCTGGTTGCATCCGGCCTGGCGACGGATGCGGATGCGGCGCAGGGCCTGATCCAGCGCGGTGTACTCACCCCGTATCAGGCGGAGCGATTGCTGGAGGGTCGGTCGCGCGGCTTCTTCTTCGACGAGTACAAACTGCTCGACCTGTTGGGTGTCGGCGGCATGGGCTGGGTCTATCAGGCCGCTCACACCGAGACCGGTCAGACCGTGGCCCTCAAGGTGTTGCTCGAACAGTTCAAGCACGATCGCGGGATGCTGGCGCGGTTCCAGCAGGAGGCCCGCGCGACGCTGCGGCTCAATCACCCGAACATCGTCCGGACTCACAAGCTCGGCTCGGCGGGCGGGTCGCACTACATGATCATGGACCTGATCGAAGGTCCGAGTCTGCTGGAAGTCTTGCTGCGAAAGAAGCGGCTGCCGTGGGGGCAGGCTTGCGATTTTGCGAGGCAGGCGGCGCTGGGACTGCACCATGCCCATCAGGCCGGACTCGTGCATCGCGATGTCAAACCGCAGAACCTGCTGATCGAACGCACCGGCTGCGTGAAGCTGCTCGACTTTGGCCTCGCCATGATCGTGGACGGTGAGACGGGGGACGAGTTCTCGATGGCGATGATCTTCGGGCACGAGTGCGTCGGGACGGCGGCCTTCATGGCTCCCGAACAGGCCGATGACAGCCTGTCGGTGGACGCGCGCTCCGACGTGTACAGCCTGGGCTGCACGCTGTTCGCGGCGTTGACCGGCAACACGCCCTTTCCCGAACGGAGCGTCACCGATGTCCAGAAGGCTCACCGCGCGAAGACGCCGCGCGACGTGCGGTCCCTCGCGCCGTCGGTCCCCGACGGTGTGGCCCGCGTCGTGACCAAGATGCTGGCGAAGAACCCGGACGACCGCTACGCCTCGGCCGCCGACGCCGCGGCCGCGCTGGTCGCATGGTCGCAACCGGCGGCGCTCGCGTTCGACTTCAGACAGATTCTCGACGAGCGAAAGCAGCAGGCTCGCGAACGGATGGCCGAGTACCTGAAGAGCCGACCCAAGGTTTCGGGAGCGGGCAGTTCGACGATGCGACCGAATGCGATCAGTTCGGTGGTCACAGCCGCACCCGTCGTGCAGCGGAATCCCGGCGCGATCGGCCATCCGATCCCGGTCGCCGTGCCGCACGACACGGGTTCGCACAGCGTGTCGTCTTCGTTGTTGCAACAGATGTCCAAGCCGGGTGCCCAGGGTCCGCGCGAAGCCTCAAAGATCGAAGTGTCCGGCGCGGTGCTCGTCCCGATCAACGGAGACCGGTTCCGACCGCTGACGCAGAACCGCGTGACGTTCGGCCGCAACGAAGACTGCACCGTGCAACTGACGGAACACTCCGTCTCGGGCCGCCACTGCGAACTGCACTTCGACGGCAGCCGCTGGTGGATCACCGACCTCGGCAGCCGCAACGGCACGCGCGTGAACGGAGTGCCGATCAAACACCGGCCCCTCAAACCCGGTGACGAGATCATGATCGGCAGCCACCTCAAGTACCGCCTCGACTGCGCCGATGGAGGTGCAAAAAAAGAGGGCCTGCTGACGCGGCAACGACTCCAATTCGCGGGAGTGATTGCCGCCGCTATTGCGCTGCTCGCACTCGCCTGGTGGCTCGCGATCGGTGGGTGATCCGAGACACTGCGACCGGAGAGTTTTGTAGTTTTGTAGGGCCGGTTCCACCGGCCTCTTTGATGATCGAACGGGAGGGGACTCGTCATCGACTCATCGGCCGGTGGAACCGGCCCTACGAGACTTCGATTTGAGGAAACGCCCGATCCGCAACTCGGGTGCATTTTTTTGTTCGTCGGAATTTGGCAAACGGGTCGTCCCGCGCAAGTTCATTCTTTACGCAATATCTTTTCCATCTTCCGTCCTTTCGCCAATTCATCTACCAGCTTGTCCAAGTATCTGACTTGCTGCGTTAATGGATTCTCAATGTCTTCAATCCGATAGCCGCAAATGACGCCTGTGATAAGGTGTGCATTGGGGTTCACCTTGGCACGCTGAAAGAATTGTTCAAGCGTCACTTTGTCGTCGATGTGTTTCTGCATCGCCTTTTCGTTGAACCCCGTCAGCCAATTGACCACCTGATGTAATTCTTCTTTGGTCCGGCCCTTCTTTTCAACCTTTGCGAGATAGTGTGGGTACACGGAAGCAAACGTCATTTTCGCAATTCGTTCATCGTGGTCGTTTGTGCGGTTCATCGTACGCTACTCATTCTGCTCGTTGCGGTTCAGCCGCGAATCCGCTTCGCGATCAAGGTCTCTCCAGCGAACACGTCGTACCAACTGCTCCGACGAACGTCCAAGGTAACCGGGCGGCGGCCAGAAACCTCTGAATACAGAAAACGCGTCAACCGCCGCTCCGGTTGACCGCCTTGTTAGGCACTTTTTGTAGGCTGTGCTGCGGCAAGTTGCATTTGTTTTGTTATGCCAGCAATTTGCTGGGCCGTGTTGAATAGCACGTCGCGACCTGTATCCATGCCAAGCCACCGAGTTGTGATATGTGCTAGGAAATCACCGTGGTCGCTTGGGAATTGAATTGATGCTGATTTTTCAAACTGATCTTTGAGGAGCACTCGCACGTTTTGGCGAGTCAATTCTGCGGAGAGCGATTCAACGACATGCCGACGTGCGACATCATCAAGCCCTTGAGCCTCCATGTTTTCAAACCAATCATTTGCGACTGGATCGGGAATCATGCTGATAACCGTGAGTACCGAATAAGGCTGTGACTCCGCGAGTTCAACAAGGGTGAGCCGAAGAATATGAATGCCCTCGGTATTTCCCCAATCAATCGCCCAGTCTGTATGCCATGTCGGTTCTTCGAGGCGATTGCGCCATTCGTTTGTAACTTTCGCTACTGCCTCAACGATCGTATGCAAGCCGAAATCAAAGTCAGTGCGAAAATCGGCGTAGAGCTTCTCTCGAAGGAAAAGTGGAATTGCGCAATCGCGAATAAGAACCGGTAGCACAACAATGCGCCGTTCTTCAAGTTCGCGAATGAGCCCACCATTCAATTCTTTCTTGCACCATTCGGACTGCACGGATTCAGGCGAAAGGATGATGAGAAGAGCACTCGCATCGGTGATCGCTTTTTGTATTCGGTCGATCAGAGACTCGCCGACGTGCATTTCCCAGCGATCGAGCCAGACGTTGACGTTTCGTGCGACCAATTGCGTTGCAAGTTGGTCAACGAAGTTTCGATCAGCGTGCGAGTAGCTAATGAATAACGGCATGTCTCAGTTCGTAGTGCCTAACAGTCTTATTGAGCAGTGTGCAGCCTAACTCGGCTCGGCACTGAAAGCGGCTCAGGGATGTGAGCGAAGAGATTGTCTTGAAAATAGGGGCTTGTCAATCAGACCCATTGAGAAAATCGGTGATGCCGGTAGCGTGATAGGCTGCACGCTGCCTATCACTGATAGCACTGCGTGCCGCCGATCACGATATCCGTGCAAGCAGAGACGGCTGGGCGGCCGGGGCAGGAGCGTCTTCGCGATGCCCCGGTCTGGAGTGTCGAACGCGGTCTCCGTGGCTTCGCTGGGTGGCCTCGGTTGCCGCTCTTGAACTTACCCACATCTTTGGTTCATTGCGACGAATCCTCTGATGGCGAGGAGGAGTTTGTCGAGGCCGCGCCAGAGGGTGATCCAGCCGGGGTGG
>JAYUFF010001122.1:0-3129 GCA_043738825.1 Schlesneria sp. | reverse complement strand
TCGTCCTTGGTCACGACGAAGCTCTTGAAGCGGAACTCGTCCCGCTGCGGATCGCTGATCGTCGAGAACAACTCACCCATCAACAGGTGGAAGCGGTCCTGGCAGACCGAGTAAAAGTTGTGCTTGCCATCGCGACGCGGCTCGATGATGCCGGCCACTCGCAACAGAGCGAGGTGATGGCTGACGGCTGGCTGGCTCTGGTTGAGCATGTCGCACATCGCACTGACGTGCATCTCACCTTCGCGCAGCAAACCCATCAGAATTTTCAGGCGGGTCTCATCGGCCAACAGCTTGAAGACTTGGACCAAGTCCTTCTCCAACTGCTGAGACAACTCGGGGAACGGAGCGTTGGCTTGTTCCAGGCCAGTCTGTTCGGTAAACGGGGACTCAATGGTCGATATCATGTCTTTCTCTTTCTCTACTGGGGACCGAGTCTGTATTCCCGGGACTCGATCGGGATCCTTGCTTGGATCGGACAACGGAGCAATCCTTTGGAAGGGACTTCTAAAACCGACCTGCTTTGCACCGCGAGCGCCGGAACGCGAGCGACCGTTTTGTCAGGCCGGACACAAGTTGGAACTGGAATGTTCAGGGTTGTCGTACACGGCACGAGACAGAACGTCTCATACCTCTTGAGCGTGTGGGCGACAGTTGGACTTCAAAGCAGACAAGACCACGGAAGTGTCAGATGGGTTACCAGAGATGTGATGATTCATTTCAATGATCCAGCGAGGTTTTGCCGCTGGGACTGTCTTGGGATGAAAAGTCGGCGATATTATGGGGTCGGCCAGAGCATCAGTCAACGAGGCACTTGGAAATTCATGCAGTCTTAAAATTCAACCTAACTCGTTGGCCCAGTGAGTCCATTGAGCAGGATCGTTGTGCTGGGATCAATTCTTACCGTGTTGTCAGCCGAGTTGGATCGGCGCGATGTCTTTTGTCGATTCATGAATGATCTTGGTCGAACGGCAAACACAGCAAACTTCAAGCCAACAGTAGGAGTGGTTGGACTTTGTCTGTGTAACCACTTGGAATACGCGGGGCTTCCGTAGATCAGTCACTGAAACCATCGAGGTGCAACGTGTCGGGATTTGGTGATTTGACAGGCAAGCGTGCCATCGTGACTGGCGCGTCGAGTGGGATTGGGCGAGCCATCGCCCTCGAATTTGCTCGGGCCGGGGCCGACGTGATCGTCCATTTCGCGAAATCGCATCAGGCGGCGGAGGCTGTTGCGGTGGAGGCCCGACGGTTGGGAGTTCGCTCGGAAACTCTGGCCGCTGATTTTTCGAGGGGCGAGCGGTGGGAGGCGTTTGTCGCGGAAGCCTTCTCGGTGTGGGGTGGCCTCGATGTCTGGGTGCAGAATGCCGGGGCCGATCTGCTGACGGGAGCGGCTGTAAAACTGGACTACGAAGGCAAACTAGAACGGCTGCTCGACGTGGATGTTCGAGCGGGGATGTTGCTGGTGAAAGCGGCAGGAGTGCGGATGGTGCAAGCGGGACAAGGTTCCGTCATTACCATCGGCTGGGATCAGGCGGAGCGTGGCATGGCAGGCGACAGCGGTGAACTGTTCTCGGCGGCGAAGAATGCCATCATGGGGTTCAGTCGCTCGTTGGCGATGAGTCTCGCTCCAACGGTTCGCGTCAACTGCATTGCTCCCGGTTGGGTCAAGACTGCGTGGGGAGAAGCGGCCAGCGAATCGTGGCAGCAGCGAGTTCTCGACGAAACACCGCTTCAACGTTGGGGGCGACCCGAGGACATCGCGCATCTGGCACGGTTCCTCGCGAGTGACAACGCGGCGTACATCACGGGTCAGGTGGTCAACTGCAACGGCGGCGCGGTGCGATAACGTGGGGTAGGTTTGTAACCTGCCCGTCCCCAGTTTCCATGCGTCACGGGCAGGTTACAAACCTACCCCACGAACTTTTCAACGAGCTGGTCACGGCGACAACCATTCATGCCGAACGAACGCATACTTTTCGTGACCGGTCGTCTGGCCGAGCCTTCATTGCGCAAGGTTCTCGCGCCGCTGGCCGCGCACGCGGGGTTCGAGTACGAAGTCGCGGTGCTCGGCATTTCGGTGGCCGCGCTGCTGCGAGCCGACTGGGTGCGCCGCAAGCTGACCGTGCCGAACGGCATCTCGCGTGTGATCGTTCCCGGCTGGTGCGGTGGCGAGATGGAGTCGTTGACGGCTTACTTCGGCGTCCCGTTTGAACGCGGCCCGAAAGACCTGTTCGATCTGCCCGAGTTCTTCGGCAGGGGAGGGCGACCGCAACCGACGCTCGATGAGTACACCATCGAGATCCTCGCCGAGATCAATCACGCGCCGAGGCTCTCGTTCGACGAGTTGCTCCGTCAGGCCAACAGCTATCGCGAGTCGGGGGCCGACGTGATCGACCTCGGTTGTGTGCCGGGCGAGTCGTGGTCGGGAGTCGGTGACGCCGTGAGGCGACTCAAGTGTGAGGGCTTTCGACTTTCGATCGACAGCTTCGATCGAGCCGAAGTCGAAGCGGCGGTTGAAGCGGGCGCGGAGCTGGTCCTGAGTTGCAACGTCACAAATCGCGAGTGGGCCGCGCAGCTCGACACGGAGTTCGTCGTGTTGCCGGACGATCCGAGCGACCTCGCCTCGTGGGAGGCGACGCAACTGTTGCTCGCGACGAATGGCAGGCGATTTCGTCTCGATCCGATTCTCGAACCGATCGGCTTTGGGTTTGCGGCGTCGCTCGCGCGGTACTACGAGACGCGGCGGCAGCAGCCCGACGCCGAGCTGATGATGGGGATCGGCAACCTGACCGAGTTGACGGAAGTCGATAGCGCGGGGATCAATTTCCTTTGTGCCGCGATTTGCGAAGAGTTGCAGATTCGCAGCATCCTCACCACGGAAGTCATCAACTGGGGACGGACAGCCGTGCGCGAGTTCGATCTCGCGCGGCGGCTGGTGCGGCACAGCGTCGCCAATCACGTCCTGCCCAAGCATCTCGGCGGGCAACTCGTGTTGCTGCGCGATCCGAAACTGAGGCAACTCGGCGACGAGGGCCTGCGCGAATTGGCAGGCCGGCTGACCGACCCGAACTTCCGCATCTTTGCCGAACGAGGCGAAGTCCACTTGATGAACCGCGACGGCTACTGGCA
>JAYUFF010001121.1:0-3130 GCA_043738825.1 Schlesneria sp. | reverse complement strand
GACATGACGGTGCTGTGATTGCGGCCGCCGAATTGTTGGCCGATTTCGTTGTAGGCCGACTGCGTGTGCTTGCGGGCGAGAAACATCGCCAGCATGCGCGGCTGACTGATCGTGCGCACCCGGCTTTCTGATTCGAGGTCTTTCTGTTTGACTCCAAACAGACCGCAGACGACTCGGATGACATCGGCCAGTCGCACGATCCGCAGGCAGTCTCGTTCGAGGTCGGCCAGCACCTGCCTCGCCGCAGACAGCGTCACTCGTTTGTGAGTCATCGAATGCAACGTCTGCAAACAGTTGAGTGCCCCTTCGAGTTCTCGGACGCTGCTCTGGAATCTCTGGGCGACGTATTGCAGGGCTTCCGGAGCGAACTCGCCCGACAATCGAGCGGCCTTCGATTCGACAATTGTCTGGCGCGTGGCCGCATCGGGGATGTCGAGCCGACAAACCAGACCCGACAGGAATCGCGTCCCCAATTCATCCCCGAGCTTCGTCAACAACCGAGGATGTCGCGAACCGGTCAGCACAACTTGGCGACCGTGATCGACCAACTCGGCAAACGTGTGCAGGAACTCCTCCTGAAAGACGCGCTTCGACTCGAAGAACTCGATGTCATCGACGAGCAGCGCATCGACGCTGCGGAACCGCTGACGGAAGCTCGGCAACGAACGGTCTCGCAATGCCTGAGTGAAGTAGTTCGCAAACGCCTCCGACGTGAGGAGCATCACGTTGGCAGTCGGCTGCGTTCGCTTGAGCTGTCGGCAGATCCCTTCGAGCAGGTGCGTCTTGCCCGACCCGACCGGCCCGTGAATGTAGAGCGGATTGAACTGAGTCGGCTGCCCTGTCGCGACCTGTCGCGCGGCGGTCAATGCCAGTTCCGTTTGCGGTCCGGCGATGAAGTCGTTGAGTTCCGCAAGCCTTCGGCCGCGAGAAGGGTTGAGGGTTGAAGGTTGATGGTTGAGCGACAGGGAAGCGGGTGCGATGACGCTTGTGGACGAGGACCGACGCGGGACAACTGCCTCGGTCGATGCGAGAACCTTCGCGAGTGCGGACTCGTTCGGAGCACCCGTCTCGGCCGCGCTCCGTCCCACGGACAGCGTCGCATCGACGGTGAAGGTGACTCGCGCCGACGGGCCGAGGACCGCGCGAGCCGCTTCCGTCGTCACGTCCTTGAACTGCTTCTGCATCCAGTTCAACAGGAACGGACTGCCGACCGCCACGGTCAGCGAGTCGTCGTGAATCGCGAGGCCGATCTTGCCTTCAAACCACAGCGCGTAACGCTTGGCTCCCAGCAGAGAGCGCAGCTCGGTGAATGCGGCTTCAATCAGCGGGCCGTCGCACGGCAGCGTGCTGACGGCGGTTGGTTGGCTGTCTGCGGGAGTTGTGAACGTCTCCACGCACAGTGACGGCATCTTGCCGGGTTGCATCTTGCCACCCCTTAACACACCCCGCTCATCAACACCTCGAACTCGGCGCGCAGCAATACCTCTCCGGGTGGACCGGCTGCGCGGTAAGACTTGGCCTCGAAAGACAATTCTGTCTCGAAAGACCATTCTGCAAGAGTTCGAGAGAAGACGACCGGGCTGGACCTAATGGAAGAAATCGAAGACTGCGGCAGCAATCAGCGACCTCGGTGAGAGTCATGTAGCGGGCACGATCCTAGCCTGCGCGCGGCGAGTGTCAAACAAGTCGAGTTCACAAAATCTTCGCGAAAAAAACTTGATTCAGACATCGGTGACAAAGTCCCTCACGCTGGAGAGGTTGAGGCAATCTGATTCACATCTGTCCACTTCAAACTCGCTGCCAGCGAGTGTGCATAAGCTGTGGATTACTGTCGTGCCAAGCCGTGCGGATGTCGGAGCAGCACGCGTCGTCGAGCCAACTCGGCAAACGAAAACTCACTGTAAACCGCGTTTGCAAAGCTGTTTTCGCAGTCCACGGCGAGAAACATCGCCGCGCGACCGCGCTGCGCGGCGAGTCGCACTCCGTCACGCAGCATTCGTCGGCCGAGACCCAGGCCGCGCAACTCGGGCGTCACACCGATGTAGACGAGTTCGATGGCGTCCTGATCGGGATGCTCGTTGAGCAACAGCACGCCCACATCGCGACCGTCGATCGAGTACAGCAGCCAACTCGACGGATCGAAGACTCCCGACAGCTTGTGGCTCGCGATCGCCTCGGCTCCGCTGCGGAAGTCTTTCAGATAAGGACAGTCCAAGCTGTGCTGGTACGACTGCTCGATGACGGCCGCGAATCGCGAGGCGTTGTCGTCGCAAAACGTTTCAGCGATCACGCTCCTTCCGGCGAGCAACGACTCCTCCTCCGAGTTGACTGCGGTGAGTTCGGCGTCCGATGGCTGGAGTGCTCGCGCGAGGAAGAACAGATCGGCGGCGTGAGCAAAGCCGTGACGGGCGAGCAGCGCGGCTTCGACCACATCATTGGGCGTCAACAACGACTGGCCGAGTCGCGCATCGGTCGCATCAATCCGCCGACAGACTTCGATCATCAATGCGTCTTCCACAGCCACCTCATCGACCGCTCCACAACTCACGACGGGAGGCCACACCAGCGCGATCCCGTCCGGCTGCAACATCACGAGCGCCGCCCCGACGGGCAATCCTTCCACTTCGGCCAGCAGCAAGCCATCCAGGTTCAGCCGTCCCTGCTCTGACGCCAGCAACGCATCGCGCAGCCGAGCCGCCTGTTCCTCAACAGGAAAGCGAGCGAACAGCAATCGCAGCGCGGCATCGCGGTTGGACGAATCGGCAGCGGTAACCGTGAGCTTCATGGGTGACTCGGAGATTGTCGGGATCAAGGTCTTCATCTCGGCAAATCCGTACGACTAGCGAGGCTCCGCCGCAGACCGCTGAGATACATCGCCGAAATGGCAAGAAAATGGTTGGCAGGAAGATGTCATGGTGCAATGGTCCGTCTCCCGTCGGATCGTTCGCCTGAATTTGCTTTGATCTTCCTGCCAATCATCTTTCTGCCATCAAGGTTTTCGCCGCCAGCAACTCGGACGCGGCGCGGTGGGGATCGGTTGCAGTGAGAATCGCGCCGCTCACGGCGATGCGGCTTGCGCCGGCAGATTGAACGTCGGCCAGGTTGCTCGCGTCGATGCCGCCGATGGCGA
>JAYUFF010001120.1:0-3131 GCA_043738825.1 Schlesneria sp. | reverse complement strand
CTGTCGAGTACAGCGTGATGCTCGGGTTCATCATGCTTGTCCTCATCGGGGCCGTCGCCGTTTTCGGGGCCGGTCAGAACGGCAAGTGGGGCGGCATTTGGGGTTCGATGCAGGCTCACGGCATGTAAGTTCGACTTTTCCAGATTTGGAGTGCGGGGATTGATCACCGCTTTCCGTTCGATAAGTCTCGCACCGCTTTTGAAGACCTGCGTGGTGACTGAGCCTTTCCAAAAATCACGGCGGCGCGAGAAGTGAAAGCGGCAATCAATTGCCGCAGCCCAAATGTAAAGGCAAAAGTCGAGCAGACGACGAAACGCACGACCGTCACGGAGGAATGATGTCCGAGTGCTGGATCGGACTGGGAGCCAATCTCGGCGACGCGCGAACCGCGTTGGACGCCGCTTGGTCGCTGCTGCGCGATCATCCGCAGATCGAGGTTCGTCAACGCAGCGGCCTCTACCGCACCGCTCCCGTGGGAGCCAATGCCGGAGAGGCGTTTCTTAACGCGGTCTGTTGCGTTTCGACAACACTCGCGCCGCTCGAACTGCTCGACGTGCTTCAGTCGATCGAGCTGACTTTGGGCCGTACGCGCGAAGTTCATTGGGGACCGAGAACACTTGATCTCGACATGCTCTTCGTCGCTGAGCAAGCCGTCACGATGCCGCGCCTGACGGTGCCGCACCCCGGTGCGTGGTTCCGCCGGTTCGTCATCGACCCGCTGTTCGAGGTCGCTCCGACGCTGAGACATCCGGTTCTCAATCTGACCATTGCTGAACTGCGGCAACGGCTGCAAATCCGTCCGTTGTCGATCGCCTTCGGTGCGAGTTGGACTTCGCTCGTCGAACAACTGCGGCCCGAGGTCGCGTCTCGATTCCCGAACGCCCGGTTGGTCAGCCTCGGCGACCCGCGCACCTGGCCAGTCGTCAACATGCGGGTTCACCTGGACCACACCGAGCCGCTCGGACCCGCCTGGCGCGGCGCGATCGTGGCCGACTTGAGAGCCGCTCCGGGCGAACCGGCCCGGCGCGTGATCGACTTCCTCACCGCCGTCTTCGACGAACCCGAGCGGATTGGTGATTGGCCCTGATTGCGCACGCTTCCTTGTGGAGACTGACAGAGTGTTGGATCAAAGCCTGACGCGCAAGCGAAGGTTTTGAAGTGAGATCCTTCGCTTGCGCGTCAGGCTTTGATTCAACTGTAAGCAATCCGGGTTGGCTGCCTGCTCACAATCGGCCGCTGCGGAAGATGCCGAAGATCAGCCAGACGGCCAGCAAACTCGACAGCACGTAGATGGGGAGGCTGACCCACATCGTGCTGACTCCGCCCGCGATGATCAGCGCCGACGCGACGATCAGCGCGGCCACGACCATGCCGACGACGAGCCGGTTGCTCGATCGCTCCAACTCCAGAATGAAGTGGTCGAGGTTGCGGTGTTCGAGTTGAATCCGCAGGTCGTCCTCGCTGAGCTTTCGCAGCGTGCGGTTGATGTGGCGCGGCACGTCATGCGCGAACTCGAGCATCTGCTTCGACTCGTGCCACATCCGCTCGGCCATCCGCGTCGGATGGTAGCGGGCGCGAACCAGTCGCTCGACAAACGGTTGCAGATGCTCAGCCAGATTGAACGCGGGGTCGAGGTTCCGGCCGATCCCCTCCAGCGTGACCAGTGCTCGAATCAACAGCATCAGGCTGCCGGGACAGCGAATGCCGTGATGCGACAGGATGCCGACGAAGTCGGACAACATCCGCCCGACGTTCAGCCGCTCCAGTTCGATGCCGTAGTAGTTGACGACGAAGTCGCGCATATCGACTTGCAGCAGCGGACGGTCGATCTCGCGAGGCGATTCGCCGAGTTGCAGAACCAGCTTCACGGCGGCATCGACATCCTGCTGACTGACCGCCACGAGCAGGTCGATCAGTTGCTCGCGAGTCCGCTCGTCCAGCATCCCGACCATGCCGTAATCGAGCAGGCAGATCGTGCCGTCGGTACGGATGCGGACGTTGCCGGGATGCGGGTCGCCGTGGAAGACGCCAAACTCGAACGCCTGCTTCATGAAGATCCGGGCACCGTTGGCGGCGACATCGCCGGGCGAGAACCCGATCGACTTCTGCCGAGCCACCTCGTCGATGCGCAGGCCGTCGATGAACTCCATCGTCAGCACGGACTCGGTCGTCGATTCCCAGTAGACGGCCGGCACGTACAGCGTGGCGTCCTGCCGGAAGAGGCGGCGGAACTCGTCCATCGTGCGGCCTTCGCGCGAGAAGTTCAGCTCGCGGCGAATCGTGCGCGCGAAGTGGTTCACCAGCCCGATCGGATCGAAGATGCGGGCCTCGGCAATGTGTCGCTCGATCAACACGGCGATCTCGTGCATCAGCGAGAGGTCTCGCTCGACGTTCCGCACCGCGCCCGGCCGACGAATCTTCACGGCCAGTTGTGTGCCATCGAAGTGGACCGCACGGTGAACCTGCCCGAGTGAACCCGCCGCCAGCGGTGTCCGATCGAAACTGGCAAACAACTCGGCAAGCGGCCGACCCAATTCGTACTCGACCCGCTCGACCGCGTGCTCGGACGAAAACGGCGGCACGTTCTCTTGCAGTCGCTGAAGTTCCACGAGCATCTCGGGCGGCACGAGGTCCGGGCGCGTGCTCATCACCTGACCAAACTTGATGTACGTCGGGCCGAGACTTTCGAGCGTCAACCGCACACGCTCGACCAGTTTCAGATGCCGCGACGGTTCGGCCGGCTTGCGCGAAAACAACCGTCGCCAGCGATACCAGAAGTTTCTCAACCCGATCCGATCGACGAGATCGCCAAACCCGTGATTGAGCAGCACGGTCACGATCTCGCTGGTTCGGCCGAGATTTCTGAGCAATCGAAACGGATGGCTGTCCAAAAGAAACTCCGCATTGAAAGGCGATCGATAGCGATCCGATTGTAAGCGCGGAGCGGGGAGCGCGGAACTCGGAGCGAGAAAGAAGACCCTTCAACGCACAAATTGCTACTCAGCACTCTTAATTCTATGGTGATGGATTGGTCTTGAAGGTTCAGTGCAAAGTGAGAAGTGTTCAGTGCAAAGTGAGAAGTGTTCAGTGCAAAGTGAGAAGTGTTCAGTGCAAAGTGAGAAGTGTTCAGT
>JAYUFF010001119.1:0-3132 GCA_043738825.1 Schlesneria sp. | reverse complement strand
GGTCTCGACGGCATCAGCTTCGCCCCGACACTGCTCGGCCAGAAGCAGGAGCCGCGTCCGTTCCTCTACCGCGAGTTCCCCGGCTACGGCGGCCAAGTCTCATTGCGCATGGGCGACTGGAAGGGAGTCGTTCAGAATCTGACGGCTCAGAACAAACAACCAGCCAAGAAGTGGGAGATCGAACTCTACAACCTCAAGGACGATATCGGTGAGACCAAGAACGTCGCCACCGATCACCCCGACATCGTCGCCAAAATCGACAGGCTGATGCGCGAGCAGCACACACCGTCGTCGGAGTTCCCGTTCCCGGTGCTCGATCGGCGCTGAACATCGGCAACGCAGCGAATTGGCCGCAACCAAGTGCAGTCAGCAGAACCACAGATATCACAGATTTCACGGATGACACAGATCAGACGAAGGCCAATGACTCACCTTATTCTCCCTCTTTATCTGTGCTATCCGTGAAATCCGTGACATCTGTGGTCAGTCTTTTGCTTTGTCAGCGCCGAGTCATCGCCGGACTCAGATAACCCCACAGGTCAACGTTGCTCGATCATTCGAGCGAGTTCTTCGAGTCGCCGATCTGCATCGCGGATTCAGTCGCGTGCAACGAGAAGGCGGACCGTGCGAACGTGAACTGCTCGCGCAACGGTTCGAGTTCGAGGGCCTTCCCACCACCCGTTACTCCGCCCGCGATGGTCACTTGGCGCGGAGCGATCAGCGCGGCGATGTGGGCGATGTCGCCGACGTCTCGCAGGATGCCGGGGACCATCAGGCCGAGACGCTGGCCGCGATATGGTTCGTCGGTGACGTAGCTGGCGAGCGAATCGAGCGTCATCGCGTGCGAGATGCGCTCGTCGAGTGCGGCCGCACAGAGGGCGACCGGTCCCGCCGTGCCGATGCCGACAACCGCGATGTCCTTCGGCAGCGAACCGTCTTTGATGGCGAAGAGATCGAGGGTGCGCCGGACATCCCACACCCACTGGCCGAGCAACGGACGGCCGATCCACAGCGACCACTCGGCCGAGTTGTGATCGGGGGCGTTACCGATCTTGTCGCCAGGAGGAGCGTGCTTTCCGCTGGCCCGCAGTTCAACGCGGACGATCGTCCAACCGGCCGCTTCCCATTTCTTCGCGAGGTCCAGCGCCGGTCCCTCGACCGGTTTCTTGTAGGCGACATGCCCATCCAGATCGAGCAGCAGCATCAGCTTGGCTGGCTTCTCGCTCGAAGCGCGTTCTCCAATCACGGGGACGCCCGGTTCGCTTTCAAAGTAGAGCGCCTGCGTCTTGTCGTTCGGATCGATGGCGTTGATCAACTTGAACGGTGTCGGCTCTGGCATCCCGCCGAGAACCGTCTCCAACGCGGCGACCTTCTTCGCGCGTTCGGCCTTCCAACCGTCGAGGCTGCTCGGCATGACGTGCCGCGCCAGAAGTTGGCGAGCCTCCTCAGCGGCGAATCTCGGGATCGTCACGTAGTCGTCGGGCCGTGACTCACCGGGATAGCAGCGGAGCACTTCGGGGTCTTCGGTCTGGATCTCGGGTTCAGGGATCGGGCTGCCGTCTCCTTCGCCCTTCAGGTGCAGCGTCATCCAGCCGTACATCGCCTCGCGCATCGGTTGGTTGTAGGCGTGAGGCGACTCGATGATCGTGTGCTTGATGGGCACGTCGATTGGTGGCGGATTGGCCGTGCCGGACACACTCAACACATGAGCGATGGCCTCCACCCGCGCGAACGACTTCTTCGCCTCCGCGACCGAGAACTGAAAGGCGTCCTGGGTGGCGCTCGTCACCATCAGGCCGCGCTGCACCGAGAGGCCCAGCACGTCTCCTTCCTCGGTGAACCGGAGCGCGCCCGGCACGACTTCGCACATGCAGCACGCGGCGTTCAGGTACGCCTGATAGTTTCCGACCGAGCAAGTTGGCACGACGCAGTAGAAGCGATCTTCGACGGCACCCGCGTACATCGTCTGGTTTCCGCCGCCGCTCGCTCCGGTGATCCCGATGTGGTTCCGGTCGATGGAACGCGATTGCAGGTAATCGACAGCCCGCGTGTTCTCGTAGACTTGAATCCCCGACAGCGGCCGGCCGATGGGAAACAACGTCGCGGCGGTCATCTCACCGTGATACTCCCCGAGTTTTTTGCCTACCGCCCGCTCGCCCGCACCGAAGGCATCGACGCTCAGCACGAAGAAGCCGAGCTTCACGAGGCCGATGCACCGCGACTGTACGACCGGGTCTTGCTTCGCTCCCGCCCAATGCCCATGCACGCACAGCACGGCTGGCGGTTTGCGACTCGGGCTGTTTGGTTTCTTCGGCGTGTCGGGAACATACGCATTGGCGGTCATCCAGACACCGGGCAGAGTTTGGAAGACGATCTTCTCGACGCGATAACCGTCTCGCTTGAGTTCGCCGAGTTTGCGAGGCTCCAGCGGGCACGGCGTCTTTGGGAATCCGCCCCACGCCGCGAGCAGATCGGCTCGCAGTTTCACACGGCGTTCGCCCCACTCGACCCGCGATCCGGGAGCAATGTCATTCGAGCGAAGCTCTCGCCCCTGAGCCTGCACGAACCTCTGGAACATTCGCGGGGCCATGTCTTCAGATTGAGCGTGGGAGGTAGCCGAGAACAGGGCCACCAGTCCGAGAGCAATGGTGAAAGAACGGCAAATCATGAGTTGTCCTTCGTGGAGTGATGTCATTGTCCGTAGCACATGCTGCCAGCTTGTGCGTGTCCTGAAGAAAAGACGGCTCTCCGTCGTTCGTGCTGAATTGAAATGGATCTCGCGCGAAGGCGCGAAGCCGCGAAGGAATTCAAGCCAGATCAGATGAATTCTTTGCGGCTTCGCGCCTTCGCGTGAGTCCGTTTTTTGTTTTGGTTGGTTTCAACAGGAATGGCGGAGAGCTGAAAAGACGCACAAGCTGGCAGCATGTGCTACGGGTGCGGCTTGATCTTGATTCCGTCCAGCTTCACGTCGAGTGGCAGGTCGAGAATCAACGTCGGGGCTTCGTAAACGAACTTGTACTGCGTGGCGGGAGCGGGCAGCTTGTCCCAGCGGTAGCCGACAGCCACCGCGCCGTCGGCCTGTTGGTTCGTGTCGTACTCGGTGAAGTCGATTCGGCGTCCCGCTTCGGTCTC
>JAYUFF010001118.1:0-3134 GCA_043738825.1 Schlesneria sp. | reverse complement strand
GCGCTAGCCGCCGGTTGACCGCAACCACCGGCGGCTAGCGCCGTGCCGCTCACAGGGCCGTCTGTGTCTTGCGCCTGGTCATGTTTGACCGCTCCTTTTGGTCCCTTTCGTCCCTCGGTCTCTGGCAAAGCGTCATCAGGATCGGGGCGATGGCCGACGACTTCGATGCGCGCGGCGACGACCTCGATGGGACGGTCGGGCCTCGTGTAGCCATAGAGTTGCTGATGTCGTTCGGCATACGCGCCGGCGTAGTCTCCGTCACTCGGTTCGGTCACGTTGAGAGACGCTTCGATGCCGCGATACCTCAGGTCGAGAGACCGGATCGGTGCATCGATGCGGGCGGCGGGAATGCCCTCGGCGAGCACGGCGGCTCGCGATGAGGTGGCCATGTTGTCGAACGACAATTCCAACTCGGCGAGCAGTGCGTGCGAGAACGGCTTCAGCACTCCCCGCTCGCGCAGTTGGCGAACGTCGGCCAGGCCGATGCCGTAGGCGCTCAACACGCCCGAGTAGGGATGAGACAGCACCGTCGTCATGCCGAGCGACATGGCGAGAGCACACGCATGTTGAGCACCCGCGCCGCCAAACGTGACGAGTGCGTACTCGGCGGGATCATAGCCTTTCGACACGGATATCTTGCGAATCGCGCGGGCCATCGTCGTGTTGGCGATGTCGATGAATCCCTGAGCCAACTCGTGGGGCGAGTAGCTTCGTCCCAGCGGCGAGTTCGCCACTCGCTCGCACAGTTCGGCAAGCCGCCGCTCGACCGCCGCGCGATCCAGCGGGAACGGGAACCGCTCGGCGATGATCTTGCCGAGAAACAAATTCACGTCGGTGATCGTCAGCGGACCGCCACGGCCGTAACACGCGGGACCGGGATCGGCCCCGGCGCTTTGCGGTCCAACGAAGAGCTTCACGCCATCGAAGCCGCAAACGCTGCCCCCTCCCGCCGCGACCGTCTCGATCGCGAGCATCGGCGCGACGACGCGCACACCCGCCTTGGTCGTTTCAAACTCGCGCTCGTAGCGCCCGTCAAAGCGTGAGACGTCGGTGCTCGTCCCGCCCATGTCGAAGCCGATCGACTTTGCGAACCCCGCGCGTTGAGCCACGCGCGAGAACCCGATCACGCCACCCGCCGGTCCCGACAACACGCTGTCCTTTCCGGTGAACCGATCCGCATCAACGAGACCGCCAGCCGAGGTCATCAGCTTGAGCGAAGGTTGAAGGTTGAGGGTTGAAGGTTGAGGGACGGAAGCGCGGGACGCGGTGTCTGCTCCGGTCCCCTCGCCCCCCGCCTTGGGGGGGAGAGGGTTAGGGTGAGGGGGGCTTTCGAGGGAAGGTTGATGGTTGATGGTCGAAGGTTGAAGGCAGGAAGAAGAGGCTTGTTCAAATTGGAGAGTTGTGTCACCGCTCGGCCCCCTCACCCTAGCCCTCTCCCCCGCAGACGGGGGCGAGGGGACCACGGTCGCTGCGCGACGCGCAGTTCGGTTGAGAGACTCTCGCAGCTTAGAAACATAGTCGCGCAGGATCGGGTTGACGTAGGCATCCATCACTGTCGTGTCGCCGCGCGAGACGATCTTGATCAGCGGTGACAGTCGGCTCGACGTGCTGATCTCGGTGAAGCCGACTTCGCGAGCGATTCGTTCGACGACCTGTTCGTGGATCGGGTTCGCGAACGCATGCAGCAGACAAATCGCGAGCGACTCGCACCCGGCGGCCTTCAGTTCGAGCAGCCGCTCGCGCACGGCGGCCTCATCCGGCGCGAGCAACACCGTCCCGGCCGCATCGAGTCGCTCGTCGATCTCGGCGACCGCAGCAAACAGCGGCTCGGGCTTTTGAATGGCGAGGTCAAATAACCGTGGCCGGTCCTGGTTGGCGATCAGCAACACATCGCGAAAGCCCCGCGTCGTGACGAACCCCGTCCTCGCTCCCTTCCGCGTGAGGAGCGCGTTCGTTCCGCGAGTCGTCCCCAACCGCACGATGACCGGCGGGATCGCCTCATCCAACCGCAAGCCGAGCGCCGTGCGAATGGCGAGGATCGGAGCCTCTTCACCGGATGAAAGCTCGTAGCGCATCCCAGAGGGAAGTGCGGGGCGCGCTCCAGTCCCCTCGCCCCGGCTCTGCGGGGAGAGGGCTAGGGTGAGCGGTTCTTTTCCTGTCCCCTCGCCCCCCGCCTTGGGGGGGAGAGGGTTAGGGTGAGGGGGGCTTTCGGAGGAAGGTTGATGGTCGATGGTTGAGGGTTGAGGGGCGGAAAAGAGGGCTTGTTCGAGTGGGAAGGCGTCATTGCCACTCGGCCCCCTCACCCTAGCCCTCCCCCCCGCCGTGTTCGCTTCTGAAAAGACAGGCGGGGGCGAGGGGACAGGAGATTGGTCGATTGCGAATGTTCCCGTCGCGGTGTCGAACGCGACGACGCGGAATGTCTGGGCAGCCGCTCCCGTGTCGTCGAGCAACGTCAGCGTGTAGCCCACCCAGAACTCAGCGGCATCGCCGACGCGGGCCTCGTCGCGAAGCTGCCGCTCGTCGATGACCTCGGTCACGCGGCCCTTCGTGATCCCGGACGAGAGAACCTTGTAAGTCGAGAGCCGTCCGTCGGGAGACTTCATCAGGCAATCGGTAAACGTGCCGCCGACATCGATCCAGAATTCGGTGAGTTGATTCATTCAGAATCCCCGTGTCGAACGCCTCAGGCCACTGAAGCACTCGTAGGATGGACGCCTCGTCCGTCCTGGTTCCATTTGAGAACGGACGGACGAGGCGTCCATCCTACGAGACCATCACGGCCGAACCGGCTGCGTCCAGGCTCGTTCCGGTTCGCCGACCGTTGAGGGATTCGGATGCTTGCGTGAGGAGGTGATGCGGGCGCGGACATAAAGTTCATCGCCAGTAAACTCGTACTTGGCTGACGCGCCCTGCACGGACTTCAGCGTCGCACCGATGGTGTCCGAGTACTTCCTCGTGACGGGAAGTTCCTTGCGGTCTTTGTCTCGCACCGGTTCGCTCTTTGGGTCGAAGCTCTTGCGTGTCCCGATGAAGTTGATGGTGTAGGTGGCTTCGGGATCGGGGCGGACGGTGACGGTGAGCGATTTGGCGGTCGCTTCGACCTTCTCCAGCGTGACGCCGGACGACGAATAGAA
>JAYUFF010001117.1:0-8267 GCA_043738825.1 Schlesneria sp. | reverse complement strand
ACCGCTTCCACCTGTTGATGGGTGAGTTGTTCTCGACGATCAGCGATCCGCAGCGGGACGAGTTCCGCTTCAAGAGCTTCGTCGTGACCAAGGACGAGTAGTTCGAGTCGCTGTTTCAGCGATGACTGATGACCGTAAGAGGCCGCTCGGCAACGAGCGGTCTCTTCTTTTTCATTCCTTCAATTTCGCAAGGCCGTGTGTTACAAACCGTGCGATTTTCGGTGGACCCGATGGTCTCCGAACGGCTCTTGTCCCCTCGCCCCAGCTTTGTGGGGAGAGGGCGAGGGCGAGGGGTCTTCGGATTTTCTTGCTGAAGACCAACGATTCTGTTTTCCTGCTTGCAAGGTTTAACATGCCCCAGCCCGCGAAGCTTGCTCTGGCCGACGGCACGGTCTACACCGGAACCGGCTTTGGAGCCGTTGGCGAAGTGTTTGGCGAGGTCTGCTTCAACACGAGCATGACCGGCTACCAGGAGATTCTGACCGACCCCTCCTACTGTGGTCAGATCGTCACGATGACGTACCCGCTGATCGGGAATTACGGCATCAACCCCGAGGATGTTGAAAGCGGCAAGCTCTCGATTCGAGGCTTTGTCATTCGCGAACTGTGCCGCACGCCGAGCAATTTCCGCTCAACGATGTCTCTCGACGAATACTTGCGTCAGGCGAACGTGATCGGAATCGAAGGGATCGACACGCGGGCACTCGTGCGGCGGTTGAGGACTCGCGGCGCGATGACGGGTGTTCTCTCGACGGCCGATCTCGACGATGCCTCGTTGGTGAAGAAGGCTCAGTCGAGTCCCAATCTGGTGGGACGCGATCTCGTCCGCGAGGTCATGCCCGCGAAGTCGTTCGAGTGGACCGAGGGCCTCTCCCCGCTGACACACTTCGCGCCGACTCAGCCCGCGCAAGACGGACGCGAGTTCCATGTCGTCGCGATCGACTATGGAATGAAGTGGAACATCCTGCGGCATCTCCGCGACCTCGGTTGCCGAGTCACCGTCGTCCCCGGAAATGTGACGGCTGCCGAAGTCTTGGCCTACAAACCTGACGGCGTCTTCCTGTCGAACGGGCCGGGCGATCCCGAGCCACTCACCTACGCCGTGGACACGATTCGCGGACTGCTCGGTCAGGTGCCGATCTTCGGAATCTGTCTCGGTCATCAACTGCTGGGCCTCGCCTGCGGAGCCGAAACCTACAAGCTGAAGTTCGGCCATCGAGGCAGCAATCAACCGGTTCGCAATCAAGACACCGGCCGCGTCGAAATCACCTCACAGAACCACGGCTTCGCGATCTCGACGGAGACGCTGCCAAGTTGCCTCGAAGTCACGCACATCAACCTCAACGACCAAACGGTCGAAGGACTGCGGCACAAAGAGTTCCCCGCCTTCTGCGTCCAGTACCACCCCGAAGCCTCCGCCGGCCCTCACGACAGCAGCTATCTGTTCGAGTCGTTCCGCCAATTGATGACCAAGGCGTGAGGCGCAGCACGAAATCTCAACCACCAAACTCCAACAAGGATTCCCTCAATGCCTGTCGAACGTACTTTCGTCCTGCTCAAACCCGATGCCGTGGCCCGCAAGTTGACCGGTGAAATCATCGGCCGCTTCGAGCGGAAGGGCCTCAAGACCATCGCTCTCAAGCTGCTGAAGGTCACGCCCGAACTGTCGAAGCGACACTATGCCGAGCACGTCTCGAAGCCGTTCTATCCGATGCTCGAAGAGTTCATCACGTCCGGCCCGGTGGTGGCCCTCGTGTTGGAAGGCCCCGGTGCGATTGGTGTGGTTCGCGCGATGCTCGGCCCCACGAATGGACGCGACGCCGCCCCCGGCACGATTCGCGGCGACTTCGGCCTCAGCCGGCAGATGAACATGGTCCACGGCAGCGACGGCCCCGAAGCCGCCGCCCGTGAGGTCCCGATCTACTTCCAGCCCGAAGAGTTGGTCAGCCACTCGACATCGCTCGATCCGTGGACGTGCGCGGGCGATGAAAAGTAAATCGCACTCCGCCACGAAGTCGAATTGACGCTCGCCCCGCTTTCTCAGAGAGGAACGCGGGGCGAGTTCGTGTTGTGGCGAAAGGACCGGATGACAAGCGGCCTTCACGAAAGATTTTTTGCGTGATACTCGGTTCGTCCCTCCGCCTCGTGAGGAGTCGGCGGCGAATCGTCCTGATCCGAGGTCCACGCGATGTCAGCGGTAATCGGCTGGTGGTTGATGGCGGCGGGGTTTGTGAGCGGGGCCGTGATGGGCTTACTCGCTCAGGATGAGCAGTGGCTCGGGGGATACTCCAGCCGGACGAGGCGGCTCGTGCGGTTGGGGCATATCGCGCTGGTGGCTCTCGGGGCGCTCAACGTCTTCTGGCCGATGACCGCTGCGGCGCAAGCGGCTTCGCCGCTGGTGCCGGTCGTGAGCGGTTGCTTTGTTGCCGGCGGGTTGACGATGGGGCCGGTCTGCTTTCTGACGGCGTGGCGATGGCCATGCCGCCCTCTGTTCATCATTCCCGCCACCGCACTGATCGTCGGGGCATTCCTCGCCGGTTGGGAGAGTCTGCCATGACAACCACGAAAAAATCCTTGAAGATCGGCTTCATCGCGATGAGTGGCGTCCGGGCGTGGGACACCGAGTTGCTCGCGCTCGGCCTCTCGATGCCGGGCTTTGTCGAGCGGAAGGAGGTCATCGCGCAGTTGCCCAGTCTCGGGCTGCTGACTCTCGCGGGACTCACGCCGGAGAGTGACGATGTCTCGTATCACGAGATCTTCGATCTCACGAAGGAGTCGCCCCCCGCAGGCCCGTTCGATCTGGTCGCAATCTCCAGCTTCACGGCTCAGATTGAGGAGGCCTACCAACTGGCCGACCACTACCGGCACGAAGGCGTGCGAGTCGTCCTGGGTGGTCTGCACGTCAGTTCGATGCCGGGCGAAGCGATGCTCCACGCCGACGCGATCGTCATCGGTGAGGCCGAAGAAGTCTGGCCACAGGTGATCGAAGACGCTCGGGCCGGGACGCTGAAGCGCGTCTATCGACCCTCGCGCCAGTGGAACCTCGCCGACTCACCCCTCCCAAAATTCGAGTTGCTCGATCCGGCCAAGTACAACCGGATCACTGTGCAGACCTCGCGTGGTTGCCCGTGGAAGTGCGACTTCTGTGCGAGCTCCATCCTGATCGCACCGCGTTACCAAACGAAGCCAGTCGCCAAAGTCGTCGAGGAAATTCGCCGCATCAAGTCGATCTGGCACCGCCCCTTCATCGAGTTCGCCGACGACAACACGTTCGTTCACAAGGGCTACTCGAAGGAGCTGATGCGAGCACTGATTCCCGAGGGGATCCGCTTCTTCACCGAGACCGACATCAGTTTCGCGGACGATCCCGAGCTGATCGCCCTCGCGCACGACGCCGGTTGCAAGCAGGTGCTGATCGGCCTCGAAAGCCCCAACCTGACGGGACTCGACGGCCTGGAGCTGCGGTCCAACTGGAAGCTCAAGCAGCACGATCACTATCTGCGGGCGATCGACCGCATCCAGTCGGCGGGGATCACCGTCAACGGCTGTTTCATTCTGGGCCTCGACGGACACACTCCCGCCGTCTTCGATGCGGTTGTCGATTTCGTGAAGCAATCCGGCCTGTACGAGGTTCAGATCACCGTCCAGACGCCCTTCCCCGGAACACCGCTCTACACCCGCCTCCAACGCGAAGGCCGTCTGTTCGCCGATCGCTTCTGGGAGAAATGCACGCTGTTCGACCAGACGCACGATCCGCGAGGAATGACCTCGGCCGAACTGCGATCGGGTTTGATTCACGTCAGCCAAAGTCTGTACAACGAAACCGCGACCCGTCACCGCCGGGAGCGTTTCTTTGAGCAACTCCGAACCCACCAAACCAGTTGACGCGGCTGAAACATCCCGCCTCAGCACCAAAACGGGACCAGTGGCGTGGCCAGAGCCTTCCATGAGCAAGGTGAGAATGAGGCCCACATCGACCGCACTCGACCCCCACGCTTCATGACGCACCACTCGGCTGCGTTGTCAGCGGGAAAGAGCGGCCAAAGCGGACTGTGCGGAATTGAACCTTTGCTCACGTTTTGGGGCACATAACTTGGCAACCATTTTTCCAAGATGGCTTGGACAGTCAACAGACAGCATTCGTCGCAATTCTTCGTATGTACTCGACTGAATATCGACCCCACACATTGCTTGAGCCAAAGTTATTCCAAGCTGGTATAGGTCAACATCTGGATTCCATTTTGCATCGAGTCCATCTGGAGGAAGATACCCCGCAGTTGCACTAACGGTTCTCACGTCAGTCGATACTCGCACTGAAATTCCAAAATCAATTAATACGGGACGATAGCCGTTAACAATGACGACGTTCTCCGGTTTGATGTCACGATGGACGTAACCGTGCATTGCGATCTGCAACTCGCTGTACTCTGCCGTTGTCAGAGTGGGTCGTTTTTTGAGTTTTGACACCTTTTCCTCGTTAGGGTGCAAGGCACTCAAGGCCGCGAGTAAGTCACGAAGAATTTGCTCCGCCAACTGTTCGTTGAGTCGCGTTGCGCGTGTGCAATGATGACGCAGTGGCTGCCCAGGAAGATACTGCATTGCAATGTAGACCTCGCCAGTTGAGAGTTGCCCGTAGTCGAAGACTTTCACAATGCTCGGATGGCTCACCGCATTCAAAATATCGACCTCGCGTTGAAGACGTTCGAGGGAAGCGGAACGCAGAATCTTAAGCGCAATTGTTTCTTTTCGGGAAAGCCATTCGGCGCGGTAAACAGTTCCGAAGCCCCCCGGCAGACCAAGGATTTGATCGACTCGGAAATCATCCAAGACGGCTCCTTGTTCAAATGAGTCGTGCGCTCTTGAGTTTTTCGATCCACTGCGAACCTTCATCCGATTCTGAAGCCAAGACTGCAGCACCTCGACAGACAAAGCCGGAGAACCGTAGGGCTCAGAGATCAAGCCGTACCCAACAAGATGTGCGACATCATCTGGAAACTCACGTGCCAACTCTGTGAATTCGCCAATCTTGCCAGCCGCGAGAGTCTCCAGTAGATGCAATTCATCACGGTAATGTTCACCGAGGACTTCTACCATTTGTGACAAAGATGAACTGATGCTGCCGACATATTCGGGAACGATACGATTCAGATCAGCTTCATTGATGATTTGTTCCGAGTCGCGTGCCGTTCGGGCGCGATGCATTGCTGAGCCAAGTAGACGCAAGAGAAATGGATGGCCACCAATTAGCGAGTGAGCTCGTCGCTTCGCACCAATCTCCCATTTGAGGCCCATGCGGTCGCCAAGCGTCGTCAAAAGCTCGGCAGATTCAACTTCATTCAACGGGGCAAGAAAGTATTTCGTGAAAAAGTTGTACGTGGGATTCTCTCGACCACCAAGCGCGTTCGATTCGATACATCGCGGATTTGTACCAGCGATCAAAAACCTCAGCCGCCCCGGTGACGTTTGGTCGAGTCCCCGCAGAAAACGCCAGACGCGAACATATCCATTCCCCCATTCCGAGCCGTGTGTGTCCGGTGACATCAATTCAATTTCATCAAGCACGAATAGCAGGCGTTTTGAGGTACTCCGGAATAACAATCTGAGGTCGTAATCGAAGTCTTCAAATATTTGATCTTCGCTCAGTTGCTCGGGGAATCGGGAGTATCGACCAAGCAGACGCAGCCCATCGACTCGGCGAATATCTTCGTGACCGGCGTGCAGTTGTTCGGCCAACGCCCAAAGAAAGTGCCCGGCAGTGGCTCGAATCGCATCGATTCGTTGCAGATCGATATGGACGTGCAAAACTGACGAGTACTCTCGCAACTCCTCAATGATGCGGTAGAGAATCGATGTTTTCCCCATCTTCCGTAAGCCGAAGAGTGCAATATGCGAATTGCCGCTTCGCAATGTGGATACGAGTTCTGTAACCAACGCAGCCCTTCCGAAAAAGGCTCTCCGGCTTGTGATCGCATTGGAAACGTAATACAGATCCTTCATAAAAAACTGTCGCTGGATCGCCAGTGTCAGTGATTTAGTTCCCTTCGGCTCAAACTCCTCGAAATCAGCGAAAGCAAATCCCACGAACTGAATGTGAGTGTTCTCCGATGCCTCACCGACTCGCCGCCGCGTGTCAGCATCAGTCGTTACAATTGTCGCATAACCTCGGTTGGTCTCTCTGAATGATTTCTGCTGCCTGAGAGAGTGCTCTGGCTTGAAATTCCTCGTACTCGGAAACCCAAAGAAGAACTTCCCGATTGATGGCAAGAGCATCTCGGAGATTCTTGCTCGGCTTCAGATACACACCCCAAAGCCTCTCGTTGTCCCCTTCAACCACCGAAGAGATTTCCCATCCAACGCGCCGTACTGCCAAAGAAATCAACTCGCGCTTTGGGCTCTTGGCTAGGAAAGCACTAATGAGTTCGTAATCAATCGCCATGTCAAAACTTCCTTCTGGCGGTCATCCAATCAGATCAGCCAACTCGTTTGATCGGGCGCGTGTTCGTGATGTTCTAGTGTGTAGTCTACCGTTCGGCATAACAATTCTCCCACCTGTGTGGCACTTCTGGACTCATTTCGCGAGGCGTTTGAGTTGGCGATTCCAGAGCGTTGCCTCGTCGGTCAGGCCGTGGTCGGTGGCGAACTTGGCGAGGGCTTGAGTCCGTTGCACGGGATCAACTCCGCAGGTCCACCAGATTTTGGGCTGGCATTCGGGACAGAACTCCAGCGGTTGCCGGTCGCTTTCCTCGCGACTGCGGGAGCCGTTCATGCAGCATTCGTAGGCGGAGCAATGCGGGATGCCGAGCATGTGGCCGGTTTCGTGAACGGCGGTCTTCAGCGTGCGCCGCAGGCAGAGGCGATACGCCGCGTCACTCGCGCGCGGATCGCCGTTGCGATGCAGCGACCAGACGCCGACTCGATCGCGCAGCGAGGCCTGACCGAAGACCCAGTTGAGGTCTCCCGGCCAAAGGTCACACGTGACCAGCCCAATCACAGCAACCGCATCCTCCGGACGCTGTGGCTTGAGGATGTCGTTCAAGATCCACGTCGAGAGAACCTGCTCCTCGTCGTATCTCATTCGGCGAGCCGCCTCCGGGATGTCACCCAGCGGCCGGGCCTCCAACGACTGAACCGGCATGCCGAAGAAGTGTCCCATGAACTCGGCCGTCTGCTCGACGAGACGCTGCTGAGTCTCATCGAACTCGCCGAGCGGCTGGATGTAGATCGTCTGGTACTCGTCCTTCAACGGCCTGCGGGCCAGGGCTTGAACGTACTGCCCGAAGGTCTGACCGCCCTCGGGAAAGCGTTCGAGCCAATCGCCCGGCTGGTTCGGCTTCTTTTTCTCATGCAGCGGCCGGATGAGTTCGATCTGCGCGAGCAGCGGCTCGAAACTGGCGGGCAGCGCGACCTCGATCCCAAAGCTCGGAACACTGTTCTCCAGCCGATACTGATACCACCGCACCGAGCCATACACGACGGCTCCCAGCAGCAGCAATGAAACCACGAGGCGTCGCATGATTCACCTCGCGGGTGTATGGGTGCGAACCGGACACAAGCGAGTCAGCCCGCATTCGGGCGTTTGAGAATTTCTCGCGCCCGGACCTCTTCGACCTTGGCCAGCAGCCGCTTCAGATCTTCGACCTGGTGGTCATCGACACTGATCTGGTGGCGCGATTCCGTGGGGATGCTGGCCACAACGACGGCCAGACAGATCACGGACAGGAACAACCCAAACAGCGACCACCTCACCTGAATGGCCAACTCCGTCACGAAGGGACTCTCGGCGGTTCCACCGGCGACATAGGCTGACAGCAGAAAGATCATCGGCAGCAGCACCACCACGATGTTCGAGAAGGCCAGCCAAAATGCGGCGCGGTCTTCGGACGGACAACGATTGTTCAAGATGCCTCGCATCGGCCCGCGCAGGTAGGCCACTGTCGCCAGGCACAGTGTCGCCGTGACAGCCACGGACCAGATGAGAGCGAATTCGGCATTCGTGTAGCGCATGACCGGTCTCCTTGAAGGGCGATGTGACGTGACCAACAAAAGTCGAAATCAGGTGAGCCGGGCGGCGTCAGCCCAAGGGCACTCACTTTGTAACCCGCAGCGTCAGCGAGGGCTGCAAACTCGCCGTGAAATGTGAGTCACTCCCTCGCTGACGCTGCGGGTTACTTGTCCGCTTTGCCAAAGTCATTTAGAGCCAGTTTCAAAACCTGATTCCGACGTAGCCACGTTCGCCAGAACGTGGGGTTTTCGCGGGTTTTCCCACG
>JAYUFF010001116.1:0-8274 GCA_043738825.1 Schlesneria sp. | reverse complement strand
AGGCGCGCGGCAGGTTCTGGATGCGACAAAAGTACCGTAGTACCGTCGCTCCGCCGACGGGACCGTCGCGGAGATGGCGTACACACATGCGGGGTCGCACGTTTCAGCACGTCCCGCCGACGGAGCGGCGGGACTACAGTAGTTTTGTCGGCAGCATCCAGAGTGCCCCTCCTCCATTGCGGTACGACACCTCCTGCCGCTCGACTTAATTCAGGTCGTCTCGGTTTCCCGCAGACGCTTCGACTCACATACTGCTCGCGTTCCGAGTCGGTTCCCACCGCGTGTGTTCGACACGCGACGACTCCCCGGAAAAACGAATCGACCCGTCCCGTCAGCAAGGAGTCCACCATGCGAGTTCACCGTGTCTTGTTCTGTGCGACCATCTGTGTCTTGTTGTCGGGGGCCGCCGCCAGTGCGGTCGAATGGGGTTTGAAGGAGGGTGCTCCCGCGATCCAATCCGCCGGGCCGCTCGCCTTCGGACCGGATGGCATTCTGTTTGTCGGCGATACTAAGGGAGCGACGATCTTCGCGATCGGCACCGGTGACACGAAGGGCGATCCCGCCAAGGTCAACCTCAATGTGACGGGCCTCAACGCCAAGGTGGCCGAACTGCTGAAGACGACGGCCGATGGAGTCACCATCAATGATCTCGCGGTCAATCCGCAGAGCGGCAACGTCTATCTGTCGGTGACGACCGGCAAGGGAGCCGATGCCAAGCCAGCCATCGTGCGAATCGAAGCCGACGGCAAACTGAGCCAGGTGTCGCTCGCGAAGGTTCCGTTCCAAAAGGTGACTCTGCCGAACGCCCCCGAGGACAAGGAAGTGGCCGGTCGTGGCGGACGGATGTCCAACGCGCGCAATGAAGCGATCACCGACCTCGCCTACGTCGATGGCAAGTTGTTCGTCTCGGGTGTGGCGAGTGGAGCGTCTCCGTCGAACGTGCGTGAGATCCCCTTCCCCTTCAACGAAGCCAACGTCGGCAGCAACGTCGAAATTTATCACGCCGCCCACGCCCGGACCGAGGACAACGCCACGATCCGCACCTTCATCCCGCTGAACATCAACGGCGAACCGAGCCTGCTCGCCGGTTTCACCTGCACGCCGCTCGTGAAGTTCCCCGTCAGCAGCTTCAAGCCGGGTGAGAAGTCCAAGGGAACGACGGTTGCCGAACTCGGCAACATGAATCGTCCGCTGGACATGATCGTCTACAAGAAGGACGGCAAGGACTTTTTGTTAATGTCGAACGACCGACGTGGCGTGATGAAGATCAGCACCGAAAACCTCGCCAAGAACCCGGGCCTCACGGAACCCGTGCGAGGCGGCGGAGTCGCCGGTCAAACCTACGAGACGATCAAGGAACTGGACGGAGTTGTTCAACTCGACCGCCTCAACAACGATCACGCGATCGTCGTCGTGCAATCGTCCCCCACCTCGCAAGACCTGCGCACGGTCGTCCTGCCGTAGTCCGCACTCTTGCTCATCACCCTGTCCCCTCGCCCCCGTCTTCGGGGGCGAGGGCTAGGGTGAGGGGGCCGCCTTGTCCCCTCGCCCCGGCTCTGCGGGGAGAGGGTTAGGGTGAGGGGTCTTCGGTTTCAGCCCACAGCAGCCCGGCATCACCCAGGTGCCGGGCTGCTGCATTTGATGGCGAGAATCTTGCCGCTGCCGCGTCTTTCCCCGAGTCTCCGTTCGGATTAGACTCGCGTCGCCCTCAAGACCAGATTGACCGCGTCTTGGCGACGACGTTCTCTCTCATCCATCCGGTCGAAGTGGAGCCACCATGAGTACCGTGCTGAACGACCAGAAGTACACGCCCGACGACTTGCTCGCCATGCCCGATGGAGAAAGCTTCGAGTTGGTGGATGGTCAATTGGTGGAGCGAGAAATGGGTTTCAAATCGAGCCGAATCGGGGGTGAGTTGTTCGGGCGTCTGAAGTCCTTCTGCGACGCGAATCGACTGGGATGGGTGCTGCCTGCCGACGCCGGATATCGTTGTTTTTCCGACGACGGCGACAAGGTTCGCAAGCCCGACGTGTCGTTCGTCGATGGCAAGCGGCTTGCTGCCGTAGACGAACCCGAGGGATTCGCCACGTTCGCGCCGGACCTGGCGGTGGAAGTCATCTCGCCCAACGAACTGTTCGAGGATGTCATGGTCAAGGTCAGCGAGTACCTCGACGCGGGCGTCCGGCTGGTCTGGGTCATCGACCCCACCACGCGCCGCGCCCACATCTACCGCCCCGACAGCGGCATCATCCTCACCTCGAAAGACGACCTCGACGGAGAAGCGGTCATCCCCGGCTTCCGCTGTCCGATCAACGACCTCTTCGTTCCACCAACGGCTTGACGCCGTAACGCGCAGACACAACGCCCAAGGCGACGGACCAGAAAGTAATCATGTGGCGCACGTGGTGACTTCATCACCATTTCGTCCGTCAGTGGTTTCAGTCAGTTCAAGAACGGAGTTCGTAAATGGCGGTTTCAGACGACCTCACTTCGTTGCGGCGAACGCCCTTCCACGATGCCGTTGAAAAGTTTGAAGAATTAGTGACAAAGAGCGGACTCGCATTTCTCTTGGGGGCGGGCTGCAGTAAGTGTGCTGGGTTGCCACTTACCGCCGACCTCACGACCAAGGCACTTATGAGCAAACTGCTCAACGCCGACACGAAGGGAATTCTGACCGCGATTCAGTCTCACTTTTCTGGAGCAACAACACCGAACATCGAAGACTATTTGAGTGAGTTGGTCGATCTGTTGGCGATTGCAGACCGGCGTACAACTCGGGGGGCGAGCACGAAAGAAATTGATTTGGGCGGGAAGCCATATAGCTCCACACAGTTGCGAGAAGCTACCGAACAAATCAAACACGCAATTGCCGACGTCATCGACATATCCATATCGATTGAGACGCATCGGAATTTTGTCAAAGCGGTTCACCGGCCAGTGAGACCGGGTGCATCGGCCAGTAATCAGCGAGTAGATTATCTGGTGCTCAATTACGACACGCTCATCGAAGACGCATTGGGTTTGGAGAAGGTGCCCTTTGCAGACGGACTCAATGGTGGCGTTGCGGCTTGGTGGGACGCCAAGACCTTTCATCAAAATACACTCGGTGCGCGTGTGATGAAAATGCATGGCTCCATCAATTGGACCGAACTCGGCGACGACCCTTTGCCTCGACGAATTCCGAAGACTACAAACGCTTTGTCAGTGAACGACAGACGGATCGTGATCTGGCCAGCATCTACGAAGTATCGGGAGACCCAAAGAGATCCATACGCTCAGTTGATGAGTTTAGCTCGTGAGGTTCTCCGTCCGGCAGCCGGCACGCAGCGCGTGCTGGCTGTATGTGGGTATAGATTTTGTGATTCTCACATCAACCTTGAATTGGACCGAGCGCTTCGCGAGTCCGAGGGACGTTTGACTGTTGTCGCCTTTTGGTCCGAAGACAAACCGGAAGGCATTCTGAAGCAATGGCATGAAGACGCGGATGTGCGGGAGCAGGTTCTGATTTACGGAAAAAGAGGTTTTTGGCACGCAGACATTGCTGAAGGCTCCTCAATTGATCTTCCTTGGTACAAGTTTGAGAACGTCACCCGATTGCTGGGAGGAGAAAGATGAGCTCTGGCATACGCAATCCGAATGACACAATCGACAATCTTGCTATTGGGAAGATCATTGAGGTGGATGGTTCGCACATCGTGGCAGAGTTGGACCGGAAGTTATCGGAGCTTTCTCGCGTTTACGCCGGTGAGACATATCCAATTGGGCAGTTCGGTTCCATTCTCAAAATTCATTTCGGCCGCCGCTTGATTTATGCATTTGTCGGTCGTCTCCGCATGAAAGCGGAATACGAAGCGGAACACGGCATTCCATCTCACTCATCAAGTGATGAGCGAGTCGTTGAAGCTGATCTATTCGGGGAAGGTGAGTGGATCTTGGACTCGTCTTCAACGCCACCAAAGTGGACGCTGAAGTTTGAAAGGGGCGTCGCAACCTTTCCTCTTCCTCAACAGACCGTTTACCTCACACCCAAGTCCGAGCTTCGACACATTTACGGTCAGAGTAAAGGAACAGTGGTCCGGATTGGTGAACACGTCGGATCAGGGGGAACGCCGTGTTATGCGGACATGAACGAGTTGCTCGGTAAGCATACTGCCGTTCTTGGATCGACAGGGTCAGGTAAGTCTGGAACGGTCGCTGCGATTCTTCATAGTGTGTTGGAACGAGGTGTGACCGAAGGATATTCCAAGTGGCAGCCGACAATAATTGTGCTCGATCCCCACAACGAATATGGCAATGCCTTCAGCGAGCACAAGCGACTTTCGACCGACGAGGGAACGCTTTCGTTGCCTTATTGGCTGCTCGATTTGGATGAAACAATCGCTCTCTTAGTCGGCAAGACCGAACACGCCGCCACTTCGCAGTCAAATATAGTCAAGAACGCCGTGCTCGCCGCTCGTCTTACGGCTTCTGGAAAGATTCAGGGGCTTGACGCCACCAAACTTACCGTCGATTCCCCTGTTCCATATTTGATTGGCGATCCGTCGGGTTTAGACGAATTCGGCGAGCTGAATGGCACTAGGTATGACATCGGGTTCGTTGGTGCCGTGAATGCCCAAAGACCAACCAACAAAAACAAGAAGGACCACGAGGACTACAACAAGGTTCTCCGAAAGCTTGACTCACTTCTCAAAGATGAGCGTGTTCGCTTCATGATGAAACCTTGGGATGGGAATGACGATCCGTTTCCCGCAGTGCTGAGTCAATTACTCGGTGGAGAACGAGCATTGCGGATTGTCGATTTGTCCGGTGTGCCTAACGAAATAGCTGGCACTGCAAGTGCGGCGATCGCCCGAACACTCTTCTTGGTCAAAGTCTGGCAAACGCCTTCAGAGCGCAAAGCGAGTCCAGTCCTTTTGGTTTGCGAGGAAGCCCATCGTTACGTGCCGAATGTAGGTGCAGCTCAATACGAGGCGGCACAACAGGCGATAAGACGGGTGGCAAAAGAAGGGCGAAAGTATGGCCTCGGCTTGTTGCTCGTTTCGCAGCGCCCAAGTGAAGTTGAGGCAACAGTGTTGTCGCAGTGCAATAGTTGGATTGTGCTTCGCATAACGAATGACGCTGACCGAGAGCATGTGCGATCAATCTTGCCGGACTCGATGTCAGGGCTGACGAAAATGTTGTCTGGATTGCGGCGTCAGGAAGCGATTTTCGTGGGACAGGCTGCGATGCTTCCCTCACGCATCCGTGTGAGATCGCTCGAAGACAATCAGCTTCCTCGCTCTCAAGATATTGATTTCGACAAGGGTTGGCAGAACGACGCCATGACGCCCGATCAACTCAACACCGTTGCGGAGAGATGGCGTTATCAGCAACGGCCAGTCCAGCCAGTCCTGTAGGGTGGTGGACGATGGCAGAGTGGCGTGCGTGCTTCAGAAGCAAGCTGTGTCAGTCAGCATCAGAAACTTTTCTCGACGCTCGATCACAACGATGACTTCGACTCCGAACAGCACGATGTTTCAAACCGGGTTCGGTGGGTGGACGGCCATGACGGCAGCATCAAAGTGGCAGAAAGACGATCTGGTCACGAAGCTCTTCCGCGGTCGAGGCCCCGGCCACCAATTCCAAGTCTCGGATTGTCCGACCGATCGTGAGCCGCAATTGGTGTCCGTAGACGACGCCCGCAAACGTCTTTCCCGCATTGAGCCAATCGTCGGCGAGGGCCAGAAAGTCATCGTCACAAGTCACGATCACTCGGCCGAGTTGCGTGGCGCGGGCCAGCAGTTCCTCATCGCGGGCGTCCGGGCAACCGTCTTCCAGTGCGGTCAGGACATCGATTCCAAGGCGTCTCGCACCGCGCGCGATGGCCGACGGAACGTGCTGGTCGAAATAGAACGCGATCACGGCTGTGCCGCCCGCAACTTCGCCTGCAACGCCGGGTTGAGCCTGCGCTGGCGAATCGATTCGACCGTCGAGAGCCGATGTTCGATGTCTCGGTTCAGTTCCTCTTCGTGATCGTAGTAGTAGGCCAATGCGCCGTAGATCTGCGCCAGGCTCAGGTGAGGATACTGGCGCTGAATCTCGTCGGCGTCCCAATGATGGGCGAGTCGATCCAGGGCGACTTCAATCACCTTCGTTGTCGTCCCCTCAATGAGGGGAACTCCGTCAGACGAAAGCTCGACATGGGCGTAGGCCAGCGCGGACATCGTGTACTCCCTCAGTTGGCCTTCGCCTGGACATTGTCCGCCGGGGGCTTGGGTGGTTCAAACTTGAAGAGTTCCTGGGCGTTGGTGCCGTTCCAGACTCGGAAGATGCCGTCCTCGCCGCCCGCCACGACGATAGCTTCATCGCGTGTGCAGGCGGTCGCATAGACGAAGTCGGTCGGGCCGGCGAAGTTGCGGGTGTTGCCGCCGTCGTTCGAGCGGTGCATCTTCACCGTCTTGTCGCCGCTGCAACTGATCAGGTTGTCGCTGGCTCCGATGTACTGGATCGACGTGACCTGCTTCGTGTAGTTCTGGATCGTGCGATGCTGCTCGCCCGTCTCGACGTTCCAGACCTTGATGGCGTTGTCGGCTCCGGCACTCGCGATGCGGCTGCCGTCCGCCTTCCAGCTCACGTCGAGCACGTGATGCGTGTGTCCCTCGAACGAGCGGATCAGCTTGCCGGTCTCGACATCAAACTGCTTGACGAACTTGTCGGCCGCTCCCGAGACGAGTTGCTTCCCGTCGCGCGAGAAGTCGATCCCGAAGACCGTGTCGCTGTGAGCGTCCACGAACTGGCGCGCGATCGCCTTGGTCTCGACGTTCCACAGGATCAACTCGCCGCTGCGTGACGGTTCGCCGCCGCCGGTTGCGAGCAGCTTGCCATCGGGACTGAAGGCGAGCGACACGACGCGGTTCACGAACGCCGACTTCGCCAGATCGAGCATGTTCTCGGGCGCGGGGCCGAGCGTCGCGATCAGCTTCCATTCGGGGTTTGAGTCCCACGCCATGACGGCCTTGTCGTCGCTTGCCCCGATGAGCAACCGGTTCGGGCCGGAGACCAGCATTCCGACACCCGCCTTGTGTCCGACGATCTCTTCCAGCGGCTTGCCCGTCGTGCCACTCCACAACCTGATCGTGCCATCATCCCCGGCGGTCGCGATCAGTTTGCCACCATCGACAAACGCGACCGACTTCACCGGTTTGTCGGTCATCGGCAGTTCGGTTTTGGCCTGAGTGAAGACGGTCTCGACCTGCTTGCCTGCGGCGGTCTCGGCATCGAAGATTACTTTTGACGCCGTTTGTTGTTCGAGCGCCGAAGCCTGGCCCTTCTCGGATTGAACGACCGTCTTGGCGGAGGCATCGAACGCCTCCTGAGCCTTCTTCACCGCTTCGGCTTCCTTCGCCAAAGCGGCGTCGGCATCAGCCTTTTTCTTCTTGAGTGCCTCATCGTCCGGCTTGGCGTCGAGTTCCGCTTTCGCCGCAGTGGCGGCAACCTGCGCCACGTCCTGCTTCGGCTTGGCTTCGGCCAGCGCCTTCTCCATCGCGGCCTTTTGTTCGACCGCCTTCTTGGTCGCCTCTTCGCGCTCCTTGAAGTTCTTCTCGGCTGCCTTGAATCCAGCGTCGGCCAAAGCGACGCGCGACTTCGCCACGGTGTCATCGTCGGTCAGCTTGAGCACGTTGCGCTGCGAGGCGATGTTCCCCTTCATCTCGACCACGGGGTTCGTGTCGATTTTCCACAGACGGGCATTCGGACCACCGGCCGTCGCGAGGAACAGTCCATCCGGCTTCACGGCCAACCCCGTGATCGGGGCACCATGATTCTGAGCGCCGACTTGCGCGCCGTTGGCGATCTCCCAGATTCGCCACGTCGCATCGGCACTGGCGGACACGAGTCTTGTTCCAGCGGGCAGGAGCAGCGCGAGCGAAGTGGCCGGCGCGGTGTGGCCCTTCATTTCGATCACGGCCTTCACCGGCTCGGCCGCCTTGTCTCCCTCGGCGGGCTTCGGTGCTTCAAACGGCACGGCCCAGCTTCGAATGAAAAAGTCCCCCGCGTGGCCGGAGAAGAGGCGCGTCCCGTCGAGGTTCAACGCGAGGCTCGTCACTTCCTGAGGTGTCTCCAACGAACCGGCGGCGGCTCCATCGGCGACGTTCCACAGCTTGATCGTCTTGTCCTTCGAGCCACTGAACAACTTGGTCGAGTCGGCCGAGAAGGCCAGTCCCGCCACCGGCCCCGCATGTCCGACCAGCATCTTCTTGGCATTCGGATCGGCGAGGCTTTGCAGTGCGATCGAGT
>JAYUFF010001115.1:0-3140 GCA_043738825.1 Schlesneria sp. | reverse complement strand
CCTTGTCCATCGCGCGGACCATCGACTCGCGCTGGTGATCGCTGAGGACTTCGCGCTGTGGCGTGCGGTCGATCAGTTGTTGATAGAGCCGGTAGCGGTTCTCGAACCGGTCGGGGACCATTCCCTTCGGTGGCTTCACCGATTGAGCGGCCTCTTCGGCAAACGGCAGATTCATCGGACCGAACTCGGAACCGAAGAAGCCGGCCGTCGTGAAGGCTTTCAGCTCTTCCTGTTCACCGACTCCTTCGAGCCGCTGCCCAATGTTGATGAACGGCGGGATGACGGGATTGCGCGAACCGAGAACTCGCGCCACCCACGCGCCGAGGTGCGGGCACGCGACCGTCTGAGGCGGTACGTAGCCGGTATGCCAGTGATACTGATGCCGCGAGTGCAGGATGCTCCCCAAGTCCGGCTGCACATGCGAGCGGATCAGCGTCGCGCGGTCCATGATCTTCGCAAGCTGTTCGAGTCCCTGCGAGATCTTGATGTTGTCCACCACCGTGTCGATCGCGGGAAACGTGCTGAGGACGCGGTCGATCGGCAGACCGACCTCGAACGGCAGATAGGTCTTCGGATCCCAAGTGTCCGGCGCGCCCATGCCGCCTCCCATCCAGAGCAGGATGCAGGCGTCGGCGGTGGCCTTCGGATGCTCGATCCTTTCGCCCGACGGAGCCGCCGACAGCAGCCTCGGTTCGCCCGTCATCAGCGCAGCCGTGCTGGCTGCGGCGAGTTGAGCGAGGAACTGACGACGCGATTCAGCTTCAAACGGAAGTGGCTTCATGATTCAGACCTTCGTACCGGCCAATCAAACGTCTACGGAAAATGACTGCGAAATACAGGACTCACGCGAAGGCGCGGAGACGCGAAGGAAGGCAAAGTATCGTGTCATCCTCTTCCACTTCGCGTCTCCGCGCCTTCGCGTGAGAACATTTTCATCTCATCCCCGAACTCGAAAATGGAAACGAGACGGAATGGCATTGTGTTTACCTGACCAGTTGAAACTCGGGCAGCATGATGGCCGCCCACAGTGCGTCTTCGATTCCCTGCTCGGTCAGTTTATCACCCAGCGCTGCCGTGAGGGCTTCCAATTCCTGGGGCGTCGGGTCGCGGCTGATGGCGAAGCGCCAGAGCCACGTCGCGAAGTGTTGCGGTGAGTCCCACGAACGGGCGAGCAGTTTCTTGGCTCCGCGATTCAAAATATCCGCCAGTGTCTCACCGTTTGACAAGTCGATCGCTTCGAGCGTGGTGAGCATCTCGGGGCGGACGCTGACGATCTGGTCGCGATTGGGGCGGCCGAGCGACTTCATTAGGAAGTCGCACTTTACGAGGGACGCTCGCACCATGAGGTTGCCCGACTGCGTCGCCTGAACCAACAGCGAGGCAATCACCGGATCGAGTCGTGTCGCCCAGACTGCGGGATGCGAGACGAGGGCGGCCGGTTGCCAGTCGGTGGGCGGCGTCTGGTACTTGCCGTTGCCATCGGGCAGCGTCTTCGAGCAGCTCCAAGTTTCGTTCGTGCCGAGTGAAAGAGTCTCACCGTCGGCCGTGCGGGCTTGGAACTCGCAGAACAAGCCTGCCGCATTCGGCGATGCTCCACCGTTCTTCCCGACGATCACGATCTCGTTCGGACCCGCCTTGAGACGCGACGTGATGAGGATCGCCTGCGGCTGCTCCCAGTTGTCGCCCGCCTCGACCCGCGCTCCGTTGATGGAGAGGACGTAGCTGTTGTCGCAGGTGATGACGGCCACGGCCTGCTGCGGGACGGCCTTCAAGTCCCACGTCGTCTTGAACGCGAATGTTTCGTCGGCGGGTGACGTGTGCGTGTCGGCGTAGCCCCAAATCCACTTGCCGGTCAGCGGCGGTTGCGTTGTCGAGTTGGTGGCCGGTTTGCCGCGAATGATCTGGGCGTCGTAGCGGCTTGGGGCCGACTCGGTCAGTTGCCAGACGGCGTCCATGAACTGTTCGGCGGTGAGTCGTTTGGCTCGCGGTCCCGCGTAGACGTAGCCCGCGTCGTCGGTCGTCTGAGTGACGATCTGAGACGCACCCTGATATGCCTGCGAAGTGACGATCAACTCCATCGTCTGCTTGAGGTCGTACTGCTTCTCGACGAGATCACTCGCCAGAAAATCGAGCAGGTCGGTGTTCCACGGTTCGGTCTGCATGGCGTCGGTCGGATGCACGAGACCGCGTCCCACGAGCCGGTGCCACAGCCGGTTCACGATCGTGCGCGGAAAGCGGCCGTTCTCGGGATGCGTCATCAGGGCGGCGAGTTGTTTGAGCCGCTCGGGCTGCGGGGCCTTCGCGTCGATCTGGCCGAGTTCGGGGAACAGCCACGCCGCCTGAGCCTGCCTCCCGACGGGCTTGTCGCAGCGGTGAATGTCGAGCGGGCGCTGTGAGAAGACGGCGGCCAAGCCATACGATTCGTCGAGCGTCCAGCGGTCGATGAAGCTGTCGTGACACGACGCACACTTCAGGTTGATCCCGAGAAAACTCTGGCCGACGCTTTGAGCGAATTGAATCTCGACGGTCTGTCCCGCGCTGACCTCACCGCGCCAACGAATCCCCTCACCGAAGCCGACGCTGTCCTGAGTCGGCGGTGCGATCAGTTCCCTCGCAAACTGATCGTAAGGCTTGTTGGTGACGAGAGCCTGATAGAGCCACTTCGTGATCTGCTTCCGCCCGCCGGTGATGAAGCCGGTCCCGGTGTAGTCGTTCCGCAGCAGGTCGTTCCAAAACGTGAGCCAATGCTCGGCGTACTGGATGTCTCGCGACAACAGTTCGCGCACGAGCCGCGTTCGTTTGTCAGCGCTCTTGTCTGCGAGGAACTTGTCAAGTTCCTCCGGCTCCTGCAGCAGGCCGATCAAATCGAGATGGACTCGCCGCGCGAAGGTCGCGTCGTCGATGTCTGCGGGGCGAGGCACCTTCTTCGTGCTGAAGTACGCGTCGATAATGCGATCAACCGGATGAGTCCGCCCATCGGTGGCCGCTGACAACTCGGGGCGTCTCGGTTTGAGAGGCGGCTCATACGGCCGCTGTCCAAGCGTGAAGCCCCGCTCCCACGGCAGTCCCGCATCGATCCATGCCTTCAACAGCGCAATCTTCTCAGCCGGAACACGCGGTCCCTCGGGAGGCATCTTCAC
>JAYUFF010001114.1:0-3141 GCA_043738825.1 Schlesneria sp. | reverse complement strand
CGCGGCCGAGCACATGGTGCTCGTCGCGGCCAACGTGCCCGAGGCCAAGGTCTCGCAGGTTCACGAGGGGCAGTCGTGTGAGGTGGAGTTCTACGGCTACCCCGACAAGATATTTCCCGCTCACGTCGAAGCGGTCAGTTCCTCACTGACACAGGAGCGACGGACGCTGCGGGTGTTGTTCGATCTCACGGACGACAAACTGCTGCTCAAACCGGGCATGTTTGCCGAAGTGGGATTGGGAACGGACGCGCGCGAGACGATCCTGATCCCCGCGACAGCGCTGCTGCACATTGGCCGCAAGGACTATGTGCTGGTTGCGGCGGGAGCCGATCAGTGGCGCGTGACCGAAGTGACGGTCGGCGAAGTTCAGAGCGGGCGGTGCGAGGTGCTCGAAGGGTTGAAGTCGGGCGACCGGATCATCAGTCGCGGGGCAATCCTGCTGAAGACGGTTGCCGCGCAAACGCTGACCATGCCGGCGACTGTCGCGGAGAAGCCATGATCGCTCGTCTGATTCAGTTCGCCTTGGAGCGTCGGCTGTTGATCGCCGTGGTCTGCGTGATGATTTGCGTCGCGGGCGTCTGGTCATTTCATCAGCAGCCGATCGACGCCTATCCCGACATCTCGGCCCAGCAGGTGCTCATCATCGCGCCGTATTCGGGCCGCGCGCCGGAAGAGATCGAGCGCCAAGTCACGATCCCGATCGAACTCGCGATGGGGAGTGTGCCGAACTTGCAGGTGATTCGCTCGCGCACGATCTTCGGGTTGAGTGTCGTCTCGCTGGTGTTCGACGAGGGGGTCGATAAATACTTCGCGCGGCAGCGCGTGCAAGAGAAGCTGACGACGGTCACGTTGCCCGCCGGTGTCACGCCCGAGTTGGGGCCGCTGGCGACGGCTTATGGAGAAATCTATCGCTACGAGTTGCAGACGGATCGCGGACACAGCCAGGTCGATCTGCGGACGCTCAACGATTGGGTGGTCGTTCCGCGCCTGATGCGGACGCCGGGGGTGGCCGAAGTGGCGAACTTCGGCGGCCTCGAAAAGCAGTATTCGGTGAAGCTCGATCCGCACCAGCTCGAACGGTACGGCATGTCGCTCGGCGACATCGTCGATGCGGTGAAGACGAACAACGCCAACGCCGGCGGCAGCGTGCTGAAGCGCGGTGACATGTCGTTCGTGATTCGCGGTCGAGGCTCATTGCAGGACGAGCACGATCTCGAACAAACGGTCGTCAACACGGTCGGCGGCACACCCGTCTATCTCCGCGACGTGGCGACCGTCGAGTTCGACTCGCGCCCGCCCGCAGGCATTTTCGGGAAGGATGGCCAGCCGCTGTCCATCGAAGGGATCGTCCTGATGCGTCGTGGTGAGAACCCGTCGCGCACGCTCGAACGAGTCAAACAGGCGGTCGAAGTCCTCAACGCGACCGTGCTGCCCAAGGGTGTCACGCTGGTGCCGTTCTACGATCGGCAGTATCTCGTCGATAGCACGCTGCACACCGTCGGGCACAGCGTGACGATGGGCATCGCGCTGGTGTTACTGATGCTGCTGGCATTCACGGGCAGCCCCGCACTCGCGCTGCTGGTCGTGCTGACCGTGCCGTTCTCGCTGCTGTTCGCACTGGTGCTGATGTACCTGACGGACATTCCCATCGGCTTGCTTTCCATCGGCGCAATCGACTTCGGCATCCTCGTCGATGGCGCGGTCGTGATGGTGGACAACATCGCGCATCACATGACCGCTCGCAGCCGAAGTCGGAGTTCATTGACAGCCGGCTCGCCCGACGAAACCGTGAGCGGTGCGATTCTGGTGTCGGCGATCGAAGTTGAGCGACCGATCTTTTTCTCGATGCTCATGATCATCTGCGCCTATCTGCCGCTGTTGACGCTGACCAGCATCGAGGGCATGTTGTTTCGGCCGATGGCCCTGACCGTGGTGTATGCCCTGCTCGGAGCGGTGCTGTTCGCGCTGTTGGTCATCCCGAGTCTCGCGGCCGTGCTGCTGAAGAACGGCTACTGCGACTGGGAAAACCCGGTGCTGATGTGGTCCCGGCCGATCTACGCGGGAACATTGCGAGTGCTCCTCAAGCTGCGGTGGCTCGTCGCAGTCAGCGTTGCCGGCGTCGTCGTGCTGGTCTGTGTCACGATTGTCCCGAAGCTCGGTTTCGATTTTCTGCCGTATCTCGATGAAGGGACCATCTGGGTGCGAGCCAACTTCCCCGAGGGAACCTCGCTCGAACAAACGGCGACGTTCGCCAACCGCATGCGCGGGCTGATTCGCGAGTTTCCCGATGTCACGTTTGTCACGTCGCAAGCGGGCCGCAACGACAGCGGCACGGACCCGTTCGTGCCGAGTCGCGTGGAAATGATGGTCGGTCTCAAACCGATGGAGGAGTGGTTCGAACACTCCAAGCAATCGTTGATCGCCAAGATCGGCGGCAAGCTGCGATCCGAGTTTCCGACGACGCGATTCAACTTTACTCAGCCGATCATCGACAGCGTCACCGAGGATACCAACGGGACATCCGCCAACCTGGCCGTCGAATTCTCGGGGGCCGACTCGGAGCAACTGCTGGCGCTCGGCAGGCAGACGGTCGAGGTGCTGCGTCGCGTGCGCGGGGCACTCGACGTGAACATCGAGCAGGAGGGACCGCAGCCGCAACTGGTCGTGCAGGCGGATCGAGCGCGGTGTGCCCGCTACAACGTCCACGTCGATGATGTCAACGAACTGATCAACACCGCGCTGGGCGGCGAACCGATCGGCACGGTGTACGAGGGGGAACGCCGCTTCGACATCGTGGCGCGGTTCGACCGGGAGTTTCTCACCTCGCCCGAAGCCATCGGCCGGCTCCCCGTGTACACGAAGTCCGGCGTGCCGATCCCGCTGTCACAGGTGGCCGATTTTTCGCTGATGGATGGCCAGACGATGATCGCCCGCGACAGCAACCGGCGGCGCATCACCGTCCGCAGCGACATCGAGGGCCGCGATCAGGGAGGCTTCGTCGCCGAAGCGAAGCAACTGTTCGCGCAGGAAGTCACTGTTCCGGAAGGCTTCAACGTGCGGTGGATCGGCATGTTCGAGAACCTCGAACGCGCGAGCCGTCACATGATGATCGTCGTCCCCGTCACGATCTTCATCATTTAT
>JAYUFF010001113.1:0-3142 GCA_043738825.1 Schlesneria sp. | reverse complement strand
CGTTGACGATCAGCCGCCGAGTCCCCTCGGCTTCCAAGTCGGTCGCCGCGCCCATCGTCGTCGTGAAGACGCGAGCTACCTTGCCCGATTCGCTTTTGTAAGACTTCGTCCACGCGACGGGCATCATCGGTTCGTTCTTCGGGCCTTCCAGCGGAGCGTCATCAAACTTCATCCCCTTCAAAATCTGGCCCATCACGAGCGGCTGGCTGTCTCCCGGCAGCGGCAAGGTCACGCCGTACACGTCTGACGGTCCCCAGATGTCTCCGTCCTTAATCCCCTTCAGAATCGCATGGCCTTCCTGCCCCTTCGCGATCAATCCGCGAGTGCTCTGCGATCCGTGCGATCCGTGGTGGCTGATCCACGTCTCGCCGAGTACCTGTTTGCCGAAGCCCTTTTCGTAGCTCTTGTCTCCGTTGGTCCAGGTGTACTTCTCGAACTTGCGGCCTTGGGGAATGCTGAAAGAGTGCGTCGAAGTCCGTGTGCCGAGGATCGGTTTCCCAGATTCCACGTAATCGACGAAGTGCTGCATCTGCTCGTCCGGCAGATTGCGGAACCGCAGTCCCAGCACCGCGAGATCGGCCGTCTTGAGCGCCTCGATGCCCGGCGTGTGATCGGGCAACTTGTCATCGTGATTCGGTTTGATGAATCCGGTTTCCGGATCGATCGAGAACAGCACCGTGCATTTGAAGCCGTGATGCTCGGAGAGAATCTTCGCTAACTGCGGAAACGCCTCTTCCGAGCGGTATTCATCATCGCCACTGATCAGGACGATGTGCTTGCCCTTACCCGGACCATCGCCACCTTCAAACACGATCCAAGGGTCGTCGGCCATCAGTGAACTTGTCGAGAATCCGGCGATGGCCGCCAGCGCCCAGACACACCGCCGCATTGCGAATCTTCCTGTCATCACGTGAAGCCCCCCCTCTTCTGCATCCGTTGGTGAGAATCCTGCCGAGACGAGGCCACAGCGTAACAGTGACGGCGCGAGGATTGAAGCGGCCCGGCGGCTCAACACGGGGCCAATGCCTGTTTGAAGCCGGGTTGATTGCAGGGTGGGGCGAGTCTTCGACGGCTCACCATAAAGGCCGAAATGGTGGGCCGCCGAAGACTCGTCCCTCCCTAGATCGAACAAGGCGATGGCCCAACCGTCAAACACCGAAGGACTGCGAGGTCGAGCGGTGGAGATCAAATGGAAATCTCAGCAGAAAAGAAAGGGAGGCATCGATCGCATGCCGATTCTCTGATATTGTCTGACGCAGCCGGATGCAAAACGTAGATTTCCTGCGGACTGTCGCGCGGGATTAGCGGTTTGGGCTGCGAGCCTGGGGAGTTGATCCATGCTGACGATGCAAGGTCGATCCGATTCCAGTTCCTGTTGCGACCGGTTGAATCGTCGAAACTTTTTGAGGATCGGCACGCTTGGTCTCGGTGGGCTGACGCTGCCTCAATTGTTGAAGGCGGAGTCGGCGGCTGGCAGTCGGCGATCGACGAAGTCGGTCATCATGATCTACCTCGTGGGAGGACCGCCTCATCAGGACATGTTCGATCTGAAGCCGCTGGCTCCCAAAGAGGTGGCCGGCCCGTGGCGTCCGATTGAAACGAACGTCCCCGGCTTCGAGATTTGTGAGGCGTTTCCGCGGCTGGCCGGGATGGCGGACAAGTTCTCCATCATTCGGTCGCTCGTTGGGAATCAGGCCGATCACGACGCGATCCAAGTCTTCAACGGACGCCATCCACGTCAGCCGAAGCCGTCGGGAGGCTGGCCGCAGTTTGGCTCGATGGTGGCAAAAACACTGGGGCCGGCCGATGTCGCGACGCCGCCGTTTGTCAGCCTCTGCTACCCCTGCACACATGGGCCGTACAACGAACCCGGCCCCGGATTCCTCGGAGCGGCTCAGTCGCCGTTTCGTCCGATGGGACCGACGCGAGACGACATGGTTCTCAACGGCGTGACGCTGGAACGATTGAGCGACCGGCGGTCGTTGATGCGCAGCTTCGATCAATTTCGACGTGAGGCTGATGGGACGCGGATGATGGAGGGGATGGACCATTTTGCCGAGCAGGCGATGGGTTTGTTGACCTCGTCGCGACTGGCCGAAGCGCTGGACTTGTCGAAGGAGGATCCACGCCTCGTGGCTCGGTACGGCACGGGAAATTCCAAGGTCTTCATCGACGACAACGGTGCTCCGCGTGTGCCGCAAAGCCTGCTGATGGCTCGGCGATTGATTGAGGCCGGGGCGCGCGTGGTGACGCTCAACTACAGCAAGTGGGACTGGCACGGCGGTTCGTACAACACGATCTTCAAACGCGAGGAAGAAGACTTTCCGATCTTCGATCAGTGTGTGAGTGCCTTGCTGGAAGATCTCCATCAGCGCGGCCTCGACCAGGATTGCTCGGTGCTGATCGCGGGCGAGTTCGGTCGCACGCCGAAGATCAGCGACCAAGTCGGCCGCGACCACTGGCCGCAGGTGAACTGTGCGTTGCTGGCGGGCGGCGGCATGAAGCACGGGCAGGTCATCGGAGCCACCGATCGTCTGGCCGGTGAAGCGGTCTCGCGTCCGGTGACGTTCGGCGAAATCTACGCGACGCTCTTCCACAACCTCGGCATCGACACGTCGCAGGCGACGATTCAGGATCTCAACGGACGACCTCAATACCTGGTCGAGGACAACGCCAAGCCGCTGCCAGAATTGGTGTGATCCGCAAACGCAGAGATCGGGTCTACGCCGGGTCCGATAAAAGCCTGACGCGCAAGCGAAGTAGACTTGGGTGTCCCGCTTCGCTTGCGCGTCAGGCTTCTATCGGAAGGTACACAATGCGAGTGAGACGGTTCCGTTTGCTCACTTCAAATCGTCCGGACCAAGGGGTCCGGACGACGACTCCGCTATTGATGGCCGAGGAGCCGCGCTGCTTCTGCCGCGTCGTGCGAGGACTCGAACGCGTTTCCCTCGGAGCGATTTATGCCGACTCGCTGCAAACTCAACGTTGGATGAATCGGCTCGAATCTGCGGCTCAGTCGGGGTAGTCGCCCGTTCGGTTCGAGCTTGTTACGCTTCGCACCTGCAGTTCGCGGAACAGGGCCATCGCCTGTTTCAAATGGGGGTGCCACGGTCACGGAGCTTCGACGTGGCCGTGCGAGGAA
>JAYUFF010001112.1:0-3143 GCA_043738825.1 Schlesneria sp. | reverse complement strand
AGGCTCCCTCGGCCGAGCATCCGCCGATGACAGTCTTGCACGACATCGAACGCGGCTACATGCTGCACGACCGAGTGGTCCGGCCGAGCAAGGTGATCGTGTCTGTTGCTCCACCGACGAACGAGTAGTTCCATCGGGCCAGTGGGACCGGTCCTGCTCAACTTTCACGACGGAAGTCTGATCTCAAAAGGCTCATCACGCGGAGCGATGATGGCTACATTGAAATCGAAACGCGGAAGCAGAAAGCGGCGATGAATCGCCGCAGTCCAAAGGGAGAGCCATGCCAACCTACGACTACAAGTGCGATGCGTGCCAACACGCTTGGGAAGAGTTCCATTCGATGTCGGCCGAGCCGACGAAGAAGTGTCCCACGTGCGGCAAGAAGAAGGCGCGACGGCTGATCGGAGCCGGAGGCGGTGTGATCTTCAAAGGCTCGGGCTTCTATCAGACCGATTACCGCAGCGACTCGTACAAGAAGGCGTCTGACGCCGACAAGGCTCCCTCAACGAGTAGTGACTCAGGCGGAAAGTCCGATTCGGCAGCCAAGTCTGATTCGGGATCCAAGAGCGACTCGGGGACGAAGAGCGAGTCAAAGGCGAAGTCGTCCGAGTGAATGTTGGCGAAGTCCGGCTTTTCCGAAAGCCGGACTTCTTTCGGAACGTCAACCTGCTGGCGAGAAGTCCGGCTAACAAAGCTAAGCCGGACTTCAGAGTGGAAGCGAGTCGTCCGATGATTCGTCCTCAAACGTGCCCAATCTGTGGGAAGAATGTTCCACCGGCGACCGATCCGTCGGGTGGGCAGGCTCCGTTTTGCAGCCAGCGCTGCCGGGAAGTCGATTTCTTTCGCTGGGCCGACGGGAAATACGCCATCGTCGAACCGCTGAGTCCCGCCGAGTTGGACGACCTGCCCGACGAGGCATTCGATCCCGATCCCGAGTGAGCCGTTTCCGAGTGAAGCCTCGAAACGCGGACGAGTCCCGTGCAGCCAAAGAGAATGGAGTGCAAAGTGAGAAGTGCAAAGTGCAAAGTGCAAAGTGCAAAGTGAAGCAAGATGGGGACTCAGCAACTCACGTCGCGCTTCTGGTTCTTGCCTTGGTTTTCACACTTTGCACTTTGCACTTTCCACTTCTCACTTTTCACTACTCACTTTCCACTTGGTACTCCGTGACCTCCATCCACGAACCGCTGCTGTTTGAAACGTACCTGCGTCCACAAATCTGGGGCGGCGATGGACTGGCTCGTCATTTAGGCAAGCAGATTCCCGAGCATGCCCTGATCGGCGAGGCGTGGGAACTGAGTACGCTGCCCGAACACATCAGCCGAGTCTCCGCCGGGCCATGTTGTGGCGAGTCACTCGCGAATCTATGGAGTCGCTCGTGCGGTGAGCTTTCGGGGACCGCAGCGACAGGCGACGAGTTTCCTTGGTTGGTGAAGTGGCTCGATTGTGCGGGAGGGCTTTCGCTGCAAGTTCATCCCGAAGACAGCATTGCCCGCTCGGTACTCGGACTTCCGCATGGGAAGAGTGAAGCTTGGGTGATCGTGCATGTCGAACCGGGTGCTCGCGTCAGCATCGGACTGCGTGACGGAGTGACGCGCGCGACGTTCGAGACTCATCTGGCGAACGGCACCATCGACGAGTGCCTGCACACGTTCGAGCCTCGTGTCGGTGATTGCCTTTCGCTCCCGGCGGGGACGGTTCACACGGCCCACGGCGTGATCCTGGCCGAAGTCCAGCAACCGAGCGACGCAACGTTTCGCCTGTTCGACTGGAATCGCCTCGATGAGACTGGTCAGTCGCGCCCGCTGCAACTTGAGCGAGGATTGCAGGCGATCGACTGGCAGCAGGGACCGATTGATCCCCTTACGCCGAAGTCGCTCGATGTTCGCGACCCCGGTGTTTTTGGCGAGGCTCTGTTGAGTGTGCCCTGGGTCCGGCTGGAGCGTTACACCATCGAGCGTTCGTGGACATCACCCCATGTCGGTGAGCTGACAGTCTGGATGGTGATCGATGGGGATGCGGAACTGTTGGATCCGACGAACGCGAAGCGGCGCGAGTTGCCTCGCGGTTCGACGGTTCTCATTCCGGCAGCGGCAGGTGCGGTGAGTTGGTCGCCGCAGACGGCCGATTCGCGTTGCACACTGCTGTGCATTCGGGAACCGCGCGGGTCCGGATGATTCACGCCCGCACATTACCCGCAGCGTCAGCGAGGGCGTTGTCACCGTTCGCCCTCGCTGACGCTGCGGGTTCGTGTGCGCTGGTCCGGCAAGACACCGCTCAATCGGTCAGATGCAGGCGTTCGAGAACTGAAGCCGTCATGGGGCAGGGGTGTGTTTGCCCGGCATGAGTCATCGCGCGAACGTGGCCAGCCAGCACTTGCAGGCCCTTGAGGTCATCCACGTCGTACCAGGGGGTGAGCAGGCCGAGTGTCAGCCCGGCGGCGGTGGCTCGCTGCACCGTCTGGATCAGCACATTGGGGCCGCTCCACGCAACGTTCTCGAAGAGCGAGGGCATGGGACGACGGAGTCCGATCAGGTAATAACCGCCATCGGTGGCCGGGCCGATAACGCAATCGACCCTGTCGAGCATCTCGAACGCCTGCTCGGCGAATTCACTCGGTAGCGTGGGGCTGTCGGTCCCGATCAACACGGCGCGGCTTCCCTCTTCCTTCAAAGCGTATTTGAAGAAGGAGATGATTTTCTGGCCGAGGTCTCCCTCGGGCTGCGGCCACAGTTCGTAGCCGAGCTTGGCGTACTGGTCGAAGAAGGGGGCCGTTTCGGCTGGCCAAAAACCGAGAATCCTGTGGTCGCCCGCCGCGCGAAAGCGAAACGCCAGATCGTCCATGAAGGCTGCGTACAGCCTCGCGGCGACATCTGCTCCCACCTCATCGGCCAATCGGGTTTTGACGTGTCCGGGGTGAGGGTGCTTGCCAAACAGACCAAACGTTTTCATCAGTCGCCCTCTACATCAAGGATTCGACCCGCGATGCTTCTCGAAGCGGCCGTGAACGGACGGCAATTCGGGGCACCGTGCTTTGACGAACCGCCTCCGGCGGATTGACGGACTCTGTTGCTGGCCGACATACTACCGCCGTCGCTCCGGCCGCAGAAATGTGCGGCCGATTTTGTTTCTCGGTGCTGTTTGAA
>JAYUFF010001111.1:0-8285 GCA_043738825.1 Schlesneria sp. | reverse complement strand
ACGTGGCCGTGCAAGGACGTGAAGGCGGTTTCCCACTCTCACGGCCACGTCGAAGCTCCGTGACCGTGGCACCCCCATCTCCCAGATTCAACAAGGCGATGGGCCTGGCGGTTTGTCTGCTATCGCAGTCGATTGCGAACGGGTGAGGCTGGTTCGGTTGGGCGGGTGAAGGAATATAACGGCCCGGCAACACCAACCCGCAGCGTGAGCGAGGGGCTGCCACGGCTCCGTCCAGTTTGAAGTTGCACAAAATGCAGGGTGGGACCAGCGGCGCTTCGCCGCGCCGGCCCACCAGCAATTCTCGAAGGTTTTTCATGGTGGGCCGGCGCTCGAAGCGAGCTTGTCCCACCCTACTTTGAAATTGGGAAGAGCCGTGGAGGGGCTGCGGCCAGTTTCCCTCGCTCACGCTGCGGGTTGGTGTTGCCTGCCGCTCGTCACACGGCTCAGCGGTAGATCCACTTGGAGTCGCCTTCGAGGGAGATTTCAGGCTCCTGTATGTCGAAGCGGTCCCCTTTCCGCCAATACTTTTGCATGATCGTCTTGGTCTGGATGATGGGCGTGTCGTCGGGGCCGTTCAGCTTGCGAATGCCGTTCGAGAACCCGGTCATGTAGACGGTGTACTTGTCCGCCTCGGGATCGATCCCGCGCCACATGGCGACTCCCCAAATCGCGTTCTCGTCACCGCTGCCGGGTTCGGACGCTTCGGGCAACGGCCCGACAACGCTCACCGCCGTCTTGTAGTTGGCCTTCTCGCGCTTGTTGATGGCAGCGAGGGCTTCGGGGATGACCTGATCCGAGAAGACATCCTGCCGATCGTTGTCAGTCACGATGAGTGTGAACTCGGGAATGAACAGCGGCGGGCTGGCGGGAGGATCGACTTCGTTTTTCGGAGCCTTCTCGTCAATGCGCTCGCCCGTCTTGCGGTGCATGGCGCGGTAGGCGATGTACCAGACGTATTCGAGCTTCTTCTCGCCGGTCTTCGCGTCGGTCAGTTCGACTTGAATCAACCGCATCGGCTTGAAGTAGACATCCAGCACCCACAGGTCGTTTTGCGAGGTCCGCTCCTCGCCCGTCGCCACCGGCGCGATGCGCAGCTCGCCTCGCTTCGGCATCTGGGACAAGGCCGCCGTCGTCGCCAGCACCGACCACGCGGTCAGGCCAAACAGTACGGTGGCGAGGCATCGAGTTGGTTGAGTCATGGTCTGTTCGTTTTGAAGGGGGCTGGTCGTTGGAAGCCGCGCGGGTCGAGTCATGACTGCGGCAGGCAAGGGCTAACGATATTGAGGGTTCACCGGCGTGGTCAAGCTATGACTCGGTGAGGGTGGTCGGATTGAAGCCTGAAGCGCAAGCGAAGGTCAACGTGAGCTGGTCCTTCGCTTGCGCTTCAGGCTTCAATTCGAGCATAAATAATCCGAATTAGTGCAGATCCTGCCCCGTCAGCAGCTTCTCGATCGCGTCGGCTCGATGAGCCACTTCGAGAACGCTGCGGCGGATTTCTTCGGCATCGACGGTGGCTCGTGGATAGTTGTCGACCATCACGAACACGGCCGCTCCATCAATTTCGGCGATTGCCAGCGCCCCGTGCAGAATTTCGGAGTTCAGCCTCAAGGCCGGTTCAAAGTAAACCGACAGTGCCGGGCAGCAGATGCTGGAAATCCGCAATGAGCGATCGGCGGCGGCGTGCTGGCTCGGTTCGACGAAGGCCGTCTGGCGGCGGCCACCGGCAAACTCCAACCGGATGCGATACCGCTCTCCCTCGCGCGACCAGTGAATTCCCGACTGGTGGGCGAACGCCTGTTGCAGCAGGGTCTCGATGTCTTCCATCTCACCCAGCACGGCCTGCAACAGTTGAACGGCCTCGACTCCCGAGCGCGGCCGATTCTCGGGAACCTTTGCCAGCATCTGACTCAGGCACTCGGCCATCTCCAGTGGTAGCGCCGGCGACTCGGGCTTCACGCTGGGAACCGGATCGTGCATCACCTGCCTCATCAACTCCGAAACGGTCCCCGCATGGAATGGCAAGCGGCCGGTCAGCAGGAAGTAGTAGCAGACACCGAGCGCGTACACGTCGCTCGCGGGCGTGGCTTCACTGTGCTGAAACAGTTCGGGAGCCATGAACGTCGGCGTCCCCACAATCTCGAGCGGCGCTGTGGACTCACCATCGAGAACGACTCGCTTGGCCAGTCCGAAGTCGGTGATCTTCGGAATCCCCTGATGAGTCAGCATCACGTTGTCGGGCTTGAGGTCGCGATGCAGGATGTGGGCGGTGTGAGCGGCGGCGAGGCCCTCGGCGATGCGCAGCGTCAGTGACGTGGCCCGCACCGGAGTTTGAGGCCCGTCGTCCTCAACCAGCTTCCGCAGCGAACGCCCGGCGACGAACTCCATCTCCAAAAAGTAATAGCCCCGCGCCTCGCCAATCGCATGGACCGTGACGATGTTCGGATGGTTGAGTGCCGCGGCGGCACGGCCCTCGTTCGCGAAGCGTTCGACGTAGGCCGGATCACTCTTCGCCAGACGAGGCGGCAGAATCTTGAGCGCACACTTTCGATGCAGGTCGAGATGCCGAGCCAAATAAACGCGGCCCATCGCTCCCGCGCCGAGCAGCGCGTCGCACGAATAGCAGTCGATCCGCTGACCGATCAACTCGTCCACCTCATGCGCCTGCGAGGCACTCGGTCCACCAACGACCGAGCCACCGTCCGGATGATGCAGTTGCGTCTCGCAACTCGCTCCGGCCTCCAGATCCAGACGCCGCCCGCAACCGGGACAGACTTCGACTCGCTGCGTTGGGATAAACGAGAACTGGCAACTGGGGCACAGCGCGGCGGCGAACAGTCGCGTGTTCGGGCCGGTGCGGCGGTCTTCGGTCATGAGCGACTCGTCGAGTTGGAGTTGGCGGCGGCAAGAAGAGACCTGCCCGGCCCACCAACCCGCAGCGTGAGCGAAAGACTGCGGCCCGATTCCCCCGCTCACGCTGCGGGTTGGTGTGGTTGCCAACACTCTACGCGAGCGCGATCCTGTCGTCACGACACGACGTGAACCAGCATCATGTCGTGCCATTCGAGCGACCAGTCGCTGCTACCGACGAGGACCAGTTTGCTGCCCGACTCGAGCAGCTTGTGTTTGCGACCGAACTCCTGCACGAAGGCCAACAGGTCGCGGGGAGCCGACTGCACGGCCATCGTCTCAACCGGAGTGACACCCCAGAACAGGCACATCCGCCGCGCCACTTCGGGATGGTCCGTGAGCGCGAGGATCGGCACCTGCGGTCGCTGTTTGGAAATCGCCATCGCCGTCTTGCCACCGCGCGTGGCGGCGACGATCAGATCGGCTCCCAGATGCGAGGCGGCGGTTGCCGCGCCGTGAGTGACCGCCTCGGTGATGGCCGTCGCGCGGTTGCGGGGCAGGCTGCGGGAATCGGTCTTCGACAGGCGCGGCTCCAACAATCGTTCGGCCTCGCGTGCGATGCGGCTCATCATCGCCACGGCCTCGACCGGGTAGTCGCCCGCCGCCGTCTCGCCCGACAGCATCACGGCATCGGTGCCGTCGAGGACCGCGTTGAAGACGTCGCTCGCCTCGGCGCGCGTCGGCAATTCGTTCTTCTGCATCGAGTCGAGCATCTGCGTCGCCGTGATGACCGGCGTGCGGTGCTCGTTGCAAAGTCGAATGATCTGCTTTTGCAGGGTCGGAACGCGGAAGATGTCGGTCTCCACGCCAAGGTCTCCGCGCGCGACCATCACCGCATCGGATTCGGCGACGATCGCTTCGAGGTCCGCGATCGCTTCTGTCTTCTCGATCTTGGCCACGATCCACGGCGGGTTCTTGGTGGGGTGAGCGGCGATGGCCTGACGCAGCAGCAGAATGTCGTTCACACTGCGGACGAAGCTCAGTCCGATGTAGTCGATGCCGTGATCCAGCGCCCACATCAGGTCGGCCCGATCCTTGTCGGTCAGGCACGGCGTGCTGAGAGCCACGCCGGGCAGATTGACTCCCTGTTTGCTGCGGACCAAACCGGCCTGCACGACTTCACAGACGACACGTCCCGCGACCGAATCCTGTTCGACCACTCGCAGTGAAACGGTGCCGTCCGCCAGCAAGACGCGGTCGCCGACACGCAGATCATCGACGAGCGGCTCGTAGGTACACGTGAGCTGCGGCACCGGCGCTGTCGGACTGGCGTCGGAACCGACTCGCACGAACTCGACCATCGTCCCCTGACGCAGACGCAGCCCCTCGTCGGGCAGCACGCCGAGACGAATCTTCGGGCCGGACAAATCGCCGAGGATGCCGACCGGCCGCCCATGTTGCCGGGAAAACTCACGGATCGAACTGACAATCTTCTCGAACCACGGATAGCTGCCATGCGCGAAGTTCAGTCGAAACAGATCGACCCCCGCTTCGACGAGTTGCTGCAACTTCTCGGGTGTCTCCGACGCCGGGCCCAGCGTGGCGATGATCTTCGTCTTGACCAGCGGGCCTTCCGTGTACTGTCGATGCCATAGGTCCATGAGAACTCACTTTGAAAAATTGTGGGACAGTGAGCTCGGCAGCGCGACGAAACTCGAAATCCAAAACAGGAAATTCAAACACAAACTCCAAATCAAAACCACCACCATTCCCAAACCGTCAGCGATTCAATGCCGCTTTCGGCGTGAACAGTTTGGCGTTGATCGGCTTCACCGTTTCACCGGCCTTCGCCGCCGCCAGCTTGCCTGTCAGCTTGATCGTCTTCGGTGGGAGGCACCGCTCCTTTTCGCAGGCTTGGTATTCGATGGCAATCTCCATCTCGTCCGTCTGCCCCGCGATCGCTTTGGGAATGCTCAGTTTCCCAAGGATCGCAACTTCTCCTTCGTAGACGGAAATCTCCGTGTCTTCGCCCTTCATTCGGAATCCCTGACCTTCCGGAAATTTCGTCTCGGCCAGAGTCACACCCAGCTTTGATTTGAATGTCACCTTGGTGGCCTTCAAATAGTCGAATGTGGGCGGGTTGGCCTGGATGTGCCAGCCTTCCTTGACATCGAGCAGCACGGCGATCTGGCAGGTTCCTCCGGCGGGAAGGCGATCGGTGGAGAGGTAGGCTCGCGCACGAACCAGTTCGTCCTTCTTCGGCTTCTCCTCCTGTTGTTCGGTGAGCAGGATCAGCTTGTCGCCCGGTTTGTCCTTGGCATCGCTGCCGCCCACCTGCTCGATGCCCGTGTCGCGCGGCGTGGCCGACTGGCCATCGGGCTGTTCGGCGGCGAGCAGTTCCGACGCGGCAAGAGCCAGCACCGTCAGGCCGCGCGGCGATTGTTCGAGGTTCGAGGCAAACAACTCGACCGTTGTGTGGGCTTCGTCGAGGTATCGCTTCTCCTTCGTGAGCTTTGCCAGCTTGATGAGGTTCCGTACGCTGACACTGTTCCCTGCTGGAAGAACTCCGTCGTAGCAGTTCTTCGTCCGCGCGAGCAGTTCCTCGTGGTGGTGCGACGTGAAGAAGAAGCCGCCCCCGGTCTCGTCGCGGAACATTTTCAGTTGATCGTCCTGAAGCTGCTTCGCCGCCTTGAGCCATCGTGCGTCGTCGGTCGCGCTGTGCAAGGCCAGCAGTCCGTCGATGACGAAGGCATAGTCGTCGAGGTACGCGTTCAACTTCGCCTTCCCTGCCGTGTGCGTTCGCAGCAACCGGCCTTGTGCATCTCGCAGGTTCGTCAGCAGGAAGTTCGCACCGCGCTCGGCGGTACGAACGAACTCGGGTTGATTGAGCATCGCGCCCGCACGGGCGAATGCTCCGATCATCAAGCCGTTCCAACTGGCGAGCACCTTCTCGTCTCGTAACGGTTGTTTACGCTGGTCGCGCACGGCCAGCAACTTCTTACGCGAGTGATCCAACTGTTCGGCTCGCGGTCCGTCGATCGACTTGACCTCGGCCGAAGCTAGCCGCAACACGTTGCCATGTTCAAAGTCGGGCAGATCCTTGACGTGATATACATCCTTGAAGTCGGCCGCTGCCGCGCCGAGCACGTTGTCGATCTCGCGCGCCTCCCAAACGTAGCTCTCCCCCTCGATCCCGTTCGTCTCGGCATCGAGCGCGGAGTAGAAGCCCCCTTCGTTCGAGGTCATCTCCCGTTCGACAAACGACAGGATTTCCTCGGCCACTTGTTTGTAGAGCGGCGTCTGCGTGGCGACGTAGGCGTTGACGTAGACATCGGCCAACTGAGCCTGATCGTAGAGCATCTTCTCGAAGTGCGGGACGAGCCACTTGCGATCGACCGAGTACCGGTGGAAGCCGCCTCCCAAATGATCGCGAATCCCACCGCATGCCATCTGCGTCAGAGTGAGGTCGAGCAACTCGGACGTGTCGGCATCGGGGTTTCGCTTCAGCATCTCCTGGATGAACAGCAGCTTCGTCGGCGTCGGAAACTTCGGGCCGTCGGGCCGCTTCGGTTGGAAATCGACTCCCCCAAAGTCGGGATCGAAACTGGTGGAGACCGCCTCCAAGACCTTGGCAACCAGTTTGTCATTCACCTCAACCGGCTTCAGCGACAGCTTCGGTCTCATCACGCGACGAGTCTCATTGGCGAGGATGTCGGCGTTCCCTTCGAGCTGCTCGCGCTTGTCCTTCCACAGGTCGGTCAACTTCCCCAGCACGGTGGGGAAGCCGATGTTGTTGTCGGTGTCTTCGGGTGGGAAGTAGGTTCCTCCCGCGACCGGCTTGCCATCGGGAGTCAGGAACATCGAGAGCGGCCAGCCGCCGCCCGATGGAGCGCCGATGGCCTGGTAGTAAACCTGCAAGGCCGTCATGTAGATGTCGTCCACGTCGGGACGCTCTTCGCGATCGACCTTGATGCAGACGAAGTTGTCGTTCATCGTTTTGGCGATCGTGTCGCTCATGAAGACCTTGCGCTCCATGACGTGGCACCAGTAGCAACTGCTGTAGCCGACGGAAAGGAAGATCAGCTTCCCTTCCTTGCGAGCCTTCTCGAACGCTTCCGGCCCCCACGGATACCAATCAACGGGGTTGTGAGCGTGCAACAACAAGTACGGGCTGGTCTCGCGAGCCAATCGGTTCGCGCGGGCCTTCGGTTTGGCGGGTGCCTTCCCATCGTCAACTGCTGAACTCCGTTGAGTCACCGCCGCCAACAGGATCAAGGCGCACCCAACGATCGCCGCCGCGCGAGACATCGTCTTGAATTGCATGTCGTTCTCCGCTCCCTCTCATCGAACATCTGTTGAAAGCCGTCGCTCGGTCAGCGCGGCAGTCCGTCCTTTGATCGACGCGACATTCTAGGTTCGATCCTTCGATGCCGAAAGGGCATTGGTCGTTACCCATCGGGAAGGCTGGTTGTGGGAGACCATCGACTTAGCCAAGATTATTCACGGTCCCATTGAGGCCTGACGCACAAGCGAAGAATCCAGCGAGGCTTCGCCGCAGACCAAAGTAGCCATCATCGCTCCGCGTGATGAGCCTTTCACGGGAGACCTTCGCGCGTTCCCTACCGGCCGCCTGCCCCTGCTAAAGTCTTCAATCGTCAGTCGAGGCTGCGACCGAAGTTGAGCGTTCATTGGAAGTCTGTCGCGCCAGGCTCATCACGCGGAGCGATGATGGCTACTTTGAAGACAATCCCAAAACTTGACTCATTCACAACAACTTTCGCAAACGAACGAGTCCATTGAAGCCCTCTGTCATCGAAACTCCCCAAGGCATGAATCCTCCGAGTTAGAACAGAGTCAACTGACCCGATGTCGGCTTCGGTGGAACGAAGAGCGTTGAATTCAGTTTCGGCAGCGGCTGATCGAGGCCGTGTTTGCGGGCGAAGACTCGGAACGTCTGTTTGATCTGGTCGGCGATCTCACCCGTGCCGCACATCCGTTCGCCGAAGTTGGACGAGTTGAGTTCGCCTCCGCGCACCGACTGCAACAGCCCGACCACGCGATCTCGTTTGGTTGGCTCGACCCGTTCGAGCCACTCCAGAAACACCGGCTTCACGGCCAGCGGCAGCCGCAGCATGACGAAGCCCGCGTGCTTGGCTCCCGCCTTCGACGCCGCTTCGAGCAGCGCGGGAATTTCATGGTCGTTCAGGCCGGGGATCACCGGCGCGGTCATCACGCAGACGGGAACGCCGGCCGCGCTGAGGTCGCGGATCGCACGCAGCCGCGCGTCGGGGGAACTCGTGCGAGGTTCCAGCGTCCTCGCCAGCTTGGCGTCGAGCGTCGTGAGGCTGATGCAGACGTGAGTGCCGTTCCACGTCGCCATCTCACTCAGAATGTCGAGGTCTCGCACCACGAGGGCGTTCTTCGTGATCAGCGACATC
>JAYUFF010001110.1:0-3146 GCA_043738825.1 Schlesneria sp. | reverse complement strand
GTCTCCGACGGATTGAACTCACTGTGCCGGATGCCGGTTCCCGCCGTCATCCGTTGCAGTTCGCCCGGCCGCAGAACTTCGCCGTTGCCGAGACTGTCTCGATGCTCCAGCGCACCGGAGAGGACCAGCGTGACGATCTCCATGTCGCGATGCCCGTGCATCCCGAAGCCCTGACCCGGCGCGACGCGGTCCTCATTCATCACCCGCAGTGAGCGGAAGCCGGAATACTCGGGATCGAAATACTCCCCGAACGAAAACGTGTGAAATGTGTCCAACCACCCGTGATCGAAGTGGCCGCGTGCGTTGGCAGATCGTTTGTGGATCATGTCGCGTACTCCTTGTTGGTTAGCTTGAATCGCCACCACTGTAGACCGCGCCGAGAATCTGTCGAGCCTAGCTGCACACTAACCCGCAGCGACAGCGAGGGCGTCGTTACGGTTCGCCCTCGCTGATGCTGCGGGTTAGTGTGCGGTCATGAATCATCCGGGTTAGAATCTTGCCGCGCCAACAGCTTGAGGCCGCCACGACCCATCAGGTTCGCGGCAGGACAATTGTATTTCCCAGAGACTTAACGAGACATCTCATGCGATTCACCAAGATGCACGGAGCGGGCAACGACTACGTGTACGTCAACTGCTTCGACGAGCCGGTTCCACGCGACATTCCAAGCACGGCCATCGCGATCAGCGACCGACACACGGGAGTTGGCGGCGACGGCCTCGTGCTGATCGGCCCCTCCGAAGTGGCGGATGCTCGGATGCGGATGTTCAACGCCGACGGCAGTGAGTCGGAAATGTGCGGCAACGCGATTCGCTGCGTCGCCAAATACGTCTCCGATCGCGGCATCGTGAAGAAGCCCGAACTGAAGATCGAAACCGGGCGAGGCGTCCTCACCATGCAGCTCTTCACCGGGACTGGTGGCAAGGTCGAGCAAGTCACGGTCAACATGGGAGCCCCGATTCTGGAGTCGGCCCGCATCCCGACGACGCTCCCCGGCGATCCGCCCCAGAACGTGAAACTCGACGTCGCCGGGAAGTCGATCGACGTGACCTGCGTCTCGATGGGCAACCCGCACTGCGTGACGTTCGTCGATGAGGTGAACGACGACTGGGTGCTGCGCGTTGGCCCGCAAATCGAACATCACCCCGCGTTCCCTCGCCGAGTGAATGCCGAGTTCATCCAGATCGTCTCCCCCGACGAGTTCATCATGCGCGTCTGGGAGCGCGGCAGCGGTGAGACGCTGGCCTGCGGCACCGGCGCGTGTGCCAGCGCCGTCGCGGGTGTCCTCACGGGACGAACCAATCGCACCGTCACGGCCCATCTGCGCGGCGGAGACCTCAAACTCGAATGGGCCGCCAGCGGCGACATCTTCATGACCGGCCCAGCCACCGAAGTATTTAGCGGCGAATGGCAGTAGGGACTCTTCAAAGTAGCCCTCTCGCTCTGCGAGAGGAAAGCCGATTGATCACGAACGCAAATCTGTGACCGGCTGTCCTCACGCGGAGCGAGAGGGCTACTTTTCTCACCCCGGCACGCTTAGCGATTGTCCGTTGTCTTTCGGGCCGAGACTCAGCAGGAACGGAACGGCCACGCGGCTCCAGCGGTCTGGGGTTGGAAAGCGGCTCGCGCCGTCGGACCAGCAGGTTTGCAGCATCTCGGTGTTGATGATGCCGGGGTTGAGCGGGATCGCCGCCATTCCGCTCGGCAGTTCCTGGGCGAGTGCCAGCGTCAAACCCTCGATCGCGTACTTCGTCGCGCAGTAGGGAGCGACCTCGGGCGACGTGCTGCGTCCCCAGCCGGAACTGAAGTTGACGATCACGCCCTTCCGCCGCTCGACCATCGGTGGGGCAAAATGCCGGATGACGTTGGCCACGCCGCAGATGTTGACTCGCACGAGTTGATCGAACTCGTCGGCGGAGATCTCCCACAACGGTGCCGGCTCGTTCATCACGGCCGCGTTGTTGAGGAGCAGGTCCGGGACCAGCCCCGCCTCGATTACCGATCGCGCCCACGCCGCGACCTGTTGGTCGTCGGCCACGTCCACGGCATCGAAGCGATGCGGTGCCCCGAACTGCTTCGTCAGCGCGGCGACATTCGATTGTGAGCGGCCGCATCCGACGACGGTGTGCCCGGCCTCAATGAACCGCTCGACCATCGCCCGCCCGCAACCTCGGGTCGCACCCGTGATGAGAACCGTGACCATGTGAAGTTCCTGATAAAAGTAGCCCTCTCGCTCCGCGAGAGGAAAGCCGAACTCGCATCAACCCTCGTCGTAAATCGGCTCTCCTCTCGCGGAGCGAGAGGGCTACTTTGGAATGCGATGCAGCGTGTAGTACCCGATGGCGGGCCACAGCGTCCGCTGCGCAGCGGTTCCGATTTCGCTGACAGAGACATCATAAATGTGTCCCGGCTTCAAACCCTTCACCGTTAGCGAGACCGTTCGTGCCGCGTCGTCGAGCTTCGCGTCCGTCACCTCGCCCGTGTGGCGACCCGAGTCGGGAGTCGCATAGTCTCCCTTCCAGACGCGCGTGTAGCCCGAGATTTTGTACTGGCTCGCCTGGCGGGCAAGTTCCGCATCGACGGGATGAAAGAATTCGAGGTCAAAGCCGCGCGAGGTTGCTCGGATTTCGCGCAGGCCGTTCGGCAGATCGCCCTCCGGTGTGAGCTTCACGATGTCTCCCATGTTCAGTCCACCCGCCCAGCCTCCATCTTGAAAGCCTCCGACGTAGATGTCGCCCGTCGGGCTGATGCCGATGCAGATCGGACCGATGAAGCTCGACGAGTCCTGCGGCAACGGCTTCCCGCCGCTGTTGGGCGTAGCCGACAGAGGAGCCTCATCCGACGTCGGCCTGCTGAACGGATAAACCGCCCCCTGCACGACGCCACCAACATCCTGCACACTCAGGCGGATGATCGAGTTGTTATTGTACTCGGCCGCGAGGAAGTGGCCGCCGAGGGAGTCGAGAGACGAGGGTCGAGAGTGGAGACCCAGCGATGCCCCTCCTGTCCCCTCGCCCCTCGCCTTGGAGGGGAGAGGGTTAGGGTGAGGGGTTCTTTCTTCGCCTTCTGCCTTCGCGTTAGTTCCCGCCCCTTGATGGGGAGGGCCGGGGAGGGGTGATGATGAACAGTTGGGCGTCGGTGCTCGA
>JAYUFF010001109.1:0-3150 GCA_043738825.1 Schlesneria sp. | reverse complement strand
CGGGAAGCGGCAGTTCCAAGACATCGTTCACCGGAAAAGCGGGCGAAGAATTGCTGATCGAAGTCGAGGCAAAGCGACTCGGCAGCAAGCTGCGTCCGGTGGTGCAGGTCTTCGATGCGCAGCGGCTGCAAATTGCGTGGGCACTGCCGTCGTTGACACTGGCGGGAGACGCCCGCGCGGCGATCAAGCTGCCGCGCGACGGGCAGTACACGGTCGAGGTTCACGACCTTCAGTACGCGCCGCCGGGACCGAGCTTCTTCCGCTTGAAGATCGGTCAGTGGCAGTGCGCGGACCTGGCGTTTCCGCCCGCCGTCACGAAGGGGCAGGAGGTCACGCTCACGCTGCTCGGCGGCGCGCCCGGCCTGACCGTGCCGTTTCGAGCACCGACCGATGGTCAAGTGGTGCCCGTGTTGTGGCCATCACTCGCGGCTGCCAGCGGGCCTCCGCCGTCGATCCTCATCAGTGCGCTGCCCGAGTTGGTTGAAGCGCCGCCGTCCGATCCGCCGATGCCGCTCCCCGCGATCCCGTTCGCCGTCAGCGGCCGACTGAACGGACCGGCGCAGGAGGATCGGTTTCGACTCGCGGTCACTCCTGCCGCGAAGCTCCTGTTCGAGGTCTTCGCCGAACGAATCGGCTCGCGGATCGACGCGGTGCTTGAACTTCGCAACGTGCAGGGGGCAGTCCTCGCGACAATGGATGACGGTCCGAACACGATCGATCCGCGACTCGAATTCACCGTTCCGGCGGGAGTTGATGCGCTCGACATCGTGTTGCGCGACGCAGTGGACATTGCGAACGATCAGGCGATTTATCGCCTGGTTGTCATGTCGGCCGATGCTCCGCGTTTCGATGTCGATGTCACGGCGAAATCGGACGCGCTGAATGTCGCGGCGGGTGAGATGCAGGTGCTCGAAGTGAACGCGACTCGTCGAGGTTACGACGGTTCGTTGCAACTGTCTCTCGGTCAGTTGCCTCCCGGAATCGTGGCTCAGGGGACGGAGATCCCTGCTGGCGCGAGTGGCACGTTGCTGACGTTGACCAACACGGGTGATGCCGTGGCACCGCTCGTGACGACGCTCATTGCGAAGTCACCCGATGGGGCGATCACTCGCGCGGTGAGTCTCAACACAACGCCCGACGATCGTTCGCCCATCTGGCTGCGCGAACAGTTCGCGGTCGCGGCCGTTCCGAGGAATGTGCTGCCGTTTGGAGTGGCCTGGGCGGATGCTCAGCCGCCGACGAACTGGGTGCTCGCGTCGAAGACAGCGATCCCCGTGACGTTTGTTCGTCCGACGGGAACGCTCGGCCCGGTTCGACTGTCGCTCGTGATGTCGCAGTTGGAACCGAGGGTCAACAATCAGCCAAACGCCGCGCTGACAGTTCGCGCCGAGCGAGTCGTCGAGGTTCCCGTCGATCCCCCGGTGAAGGCCGCCATCGACGCACTGGCCGTACTCGACAAGCAGCTTGTGGACGCGATGAAGCTGGCGGAGGCGGCGCAGGGCGATGCGAAGGTCGCGGCCGACGCAAAGGTTCAAGAACTAATTCTCATGAAGGCTGCCGCCGAAGCCGCCGTGCGTGACGCCGAATCGAAAGCGACCTTGAAAAGTGAGTTGGCTCTCATCGTCCCGTCGGTGCTGCCCGAGTCTTCCTGCGACATTGTCGTGCGTGTCGAGTTGCTCAACCCCGAACGCAACGTCGTGCTGCGCACGGCCTACTCATCCGTGCGGCGACTCGCGGTGCTCAATCCGATTTCGATCGCGTTCACCAACGCGGCTGTTGCTCCCGCGACGTTTGAATCACCGATTGATCTGAAGACAGGTGCGGTTGTGAAGCTGGTCGGCAAGGTCAACCGGTTGGCCGACTTCAAAGGGGACGTCAATCTGGGACTGTCCGGACAGCCTCCCGGAGTGGCCATCACCAACGCGGCCGTGAAGGCCGACCAGACCGACTTCCAGCTCGAACTGACATTCCCTGCCAACTTCGCCGCTGGTGAAGTCAAAGGAATCAAACTGACCGCCACCGGCCCGCCCGATCCACTTTCCGGCAATCAGCCGGTGAAGACCGAGATCGAGGTGGTGGTCAAGCTGGTCGCGATGCCACAATAGATAACTCCGCAGACTGCCCAAGAATCCCTGCCAACAAACCGCTTGCCCGCCCCCGCATTGCCGACCTCGCTCAAATTCAGAGGCTCAACATGGTGTCACCGACTTGCCGCATATTTTGTTCGCTGTTTGCCCTCGGCTTGATCGCCGTTTGGTCTGAGGCTTCGTTTGCCGAGGATCTTCCGATCACCGGCGCGATCCAAGTCACGCCCGCCTCACTGACGCTGAAGCATCATCGTTACGAGCAGTCGCTGATCGTTAGCGGGCGGACGGCTGAAGGGCTGGCCGTTGATCTGACGGACGGCGCGGTCATTCGCAGTTCGGACGAATCCGTCGCGGTCGTGAAGCAGGGTTGGGTCACACCGCTGAAGTCGGGGGAGACGAAGCTTGTTGTCCAGGCGGCCGGTCAGACTGTGGAAGTCCCGCTCAAGATCGAGCTGCCAGCAGCCGAGCTGCCGTACAGTTTCCACCATGAAGTGATGCCCGTTCTTTCCAAGGGGGGCTGCAACGCGGGAGCCTGCCACGGGTACTCGCTCGGCAAAAACGGCTTCAAGCTGTCGCTGCGCGGAGGCGTGGCGGAGCAGGACTTTCTTGCGGTGGCCACCGACGCGCAGGGGCGTCGCATCAATCGCCTGAACCCCGCGAACAGCCTGCTGCTAACGAAGCCGGTCGGCGACGTACCTCATCGAGGTGGCATCCGTATCGCGCGCGGCGGCCTCTCGGAAACGATTCTGCGGCAGTGGATCGAGCAGGGTGCCAACTCCGACCTCGACGACAAGAACGAGGTCGAGTCCGTGCGAATCTTCCCGGAGCGGCTCGTCGTCGAGCCGGGGATGAAGCACCGGATGCAACTGATCGCTCAGTACACGGACGGTTCGACGCGCGATGTCACGCGGCTGGCGATCTTCAACGTCAACACCGAGGGAGTGGCCGATGTCACGGAGACCGGTCTCGTGACGGCGCGCGAGCTGGGTGAGTCGGCTGTCGTGGCGCGGTTCGAGCGAAAGTTTGCGGCCTCGCGCCTGATCGTGCTCAAGCGGCAACCGCA
>JAYUFF010001108.1:0-8299 GCA_043738825.1 Schlesneria sp. | reverse complement strand
GGACCAGGCTCTGCTGAATCAACCGCTCGCTGTCCGTGTCCAGATTGCTGGTCGCTTCATCGAGGATCAGCAGTTTGGGATCGGCGAGGATCGCGCGGGCAATCGCCAGTCGCTGTCGCTGCCCACCACTCAGCTTCACGCCGCGTTCGCCAATGATCGTCTGCATGCCGTGAGTCATGCGGTCGATGAACTCCGTCGCATTGGCGGCCTCGGCGGCGGCACGAACCTCTTCGAGCGTGGCCTCGCGCCGCGCGTAGCCGATGTTCTGAGCAATCGTCCCGTCGAACAGGAAGACATCCTGCTCGACGACTCCCAGCAGCGAACGGAACGATTCCACGTCGTAGTCGCGCAGGTCGCGGCCATCGAGAGTGATTCGGCCCGAAGTCGGGTCGTAGAAGCGGGCGACCAGATTGCTGAGCGTCGTCTTGCCCGCACCGCTCGGTCCGACCAGAGCCACCGTTTGGCCGGCCGCCACTGACAGAGTGATCTCACGGAGAGCGGGCGCGTCCGTGCCGGGATACGTGAACGACACGTTCTCGAACCCGATGTCTCCGGCGACGGACGCCCGCTCGACTCGCAGGGAGGCGGCGGTCGATTGCATCTCGCGCGGCTCTTCGATCAGGTCGAGCACGCGATCGAGACCACTGAGGCTGTTCTGAAACTGAGTCGCACTTTGAGCCAGCGCGGCGAGCGGTTCGAGCAGCATCAGCAGGTAAACCAGAAACATCATCAGATCGCCGACAGTCATGTGACCGTCCAGAACTCGCCAGCCTCCGTAGAAGAGCAGGCCAGCGCTGGCGACCGGGATCAGCGTCTCCCACACCATTTCGACGACGCGCATCCACCACCAGGCGTACAGTTCCTGCCGGGCCATCAGGTTGTTCTCGGTTGTGAATCGAGCCGCCTCGCGCTTCTGGCGGCTGAACGCGCGGACGATCCTCATCCCGGCAAAGGCTTCAGTCGCGCTGGCGTCGATCAACTCTCGCTGCTTGCGAATCACACGGAACTGCGGCCGAATGCTGTTGATCCACGCGCGATGCGTAATGAAGACCGTCGGCAACAACAGCGCGGCTCCGAGCAGCATCGTCCAGTCAACCCAGGCCAGAATCGCCAGACTGCCGATCAACTGAATGACGGCTCGCCACGGATTGAACAGCATCCCGAAGACCAGTTCCCCCACGCTGCCGCCATCCTCGCGCAGGATCGACGCGACTCCGCCCGAACGAAGCTCCTGAATGCGATGCAGTGGCAGTCTCACCGCATGTTCAAACACGCGGCGGCGCAGGTTGAGCTGAATCTGCTTCGAGATCTTGGTCGCAGACCAGCGCCCAAAAATGTGAATGATGATCTTCACCAACGAGATGGCCGAGACAGACAACACCGTCACCAGCAACAGTTGCTTCGCGTCGGCGAGTGACGGAAACCGGTGCAGCACCGATTCGGGCAGTGGCTTGCCACTCAGCCCGTAGTCAATGATGAACTTGGTCCCCGCCGGAGGAAGCAGCCCGATCAGAGTGGAAGCGGTGAGAGAGACCAGGATCCAGAAAATCTGCTGGCGATAGGGCGACAGCAACTTGAAGAATTGCCAGACCAGTTCCCTGGCGGAACGCACGCGATCTTTGGCGCTGCGGGCCTCTCCGGAAGAATGGATGCCCCCCTTCGGCAGTTCCTTTCGCCTGACCTTCTGGCGATACAACTCAAACCGCGAGCGACTTGCGCTGGGTTGTTTACGGTCGGCTGCCGTCGGGGTTTGACTTGTCGCTGATGATTCCGGTGGTTTCGAGTGCATGACCGATTGTAAGCCACCAAGTGTTCGGTCGAAAGTTGTCGGCTCGATTCCAGGAACTGAGTGTGGGTAAAAAAACGCCCCTCGCTAACAGCCTGTTGAAACAGGAACGTCGGATGGGACCAGCGGCGCTTCGACGCGCCGGCCCACCAGGAAACACAGAGACCTCTGATGGTGGGCCGGCGCTCGAAGCGAGCTTGTCCCACCCGACAGGTGATTTTCAACGGGCTGCTAAAGCATGCGGGCCATGCCGCCGCGAAGCGCTCGACCCCTGATCGCCCCAAGTCGTTGTTCTCGCTCCGCGCACCTACCGAGTTGGGCCGCGCCTGATCCTCAGCGGCGGCCAGATCAAGTCGATGCCTCGCGAATGAGATGGCCACTGTTGGACTCTTCCCACTTCTTTGCATTTCCTCGGGCCGTCGGCATACTGATGCCCACGTTTGGTCGATCACGATTCTTCATTTCCAAGGAGCCTGTCATGGACCGTTGCCCTGATTGTGATTCGTTTGATGGTGAGGCGATGACTCGTCGTCGATTTGTGCAGGCGGTGGGAGCGACTGCGGCGGCGGTGGCTGTGGTGCCGGCGATGGCTCGTGCGGCGGATGCGGCCAAGCCGGCGTCGGAGACGCTCGTCAAAAAGCTGTTTGATTCGCTCGATGCCAAGCAGCAGGACGAGGTTTGTTTTGGGTGGGACTTCAAGGACGATCGCGGTCTGTTGCGAACGCACGTTTCCAACAACTGGCAGATCACCGACAAAAAGTTGAACAGCGGGTTCTTCACCAAGGACCAGCAGGACATGGTCGAGGCGCTGTTCTGGGGGATGTACTCGCCCGATTGGCACGACCGGATCAAGAAGCAGCTTCAGGACGATGCGGGCGGTTACGGCAAGGAGCAGTCGATCGCGATCTTCGGGACGCCGGGCAGCGGCCAGTTTGAGTTCGTGATGACCGGGCGGCATCTCACCATTCGCTGCGATGGCGACAGCACCGAACACTCGGCGTTTGGCGGCCCGATTTTCTACGGCCATGCGGCCTCGGGATTTGACGAGAAGGTTGGCCATCCCGACAACGTCTTTTGGTATCAGGCTCAAAAGGCGAACGGGCTGTTCAAGATGCTCGATGGCAAGCAGCGCGAGTTGGCGTTGATTGCGAAGGCTCCCGCCGAGAGCAAGGTTCATTTTGGCGGACCCGATGGTCGGCCGCAGGGGATCGTGGTCGGTGAACTGTCGTCGGACCAGAAGGCTCACGCGCAGAAGGTGCTCGACGCGCTGCTCGAACCGTATCGCACGTCGGACAGGGACGAGGTGCGGAAGTGTTTGACGGCGCAGGGTGGTCTCGACAAGTGCCGCCTCGCGTTCTATCAGACCGACGCGCAGGGGATCAAAGATCTGGGCGACGATGGTGAGTGGGACAACTGGCGTCTCGAAGGCCCGTCGTTCGTCTGGCACTACCGAGGCATGCCGCACGTTCACGTGTGGGTCAACGTCGCCGACGATCCGTCGGTGAAGATCACGGCTCACGGTTAGAGTCACGTCACGTCACGTCGCGCGGCCCGGCCATTCTCGAACGGCCGGGCCGCGTTCGTTGAAGCCGTTGTCGCGTGAAGGTCGCTCACTGTGCCTGGGATCGATCATCCCACGCGCGCATTCCTGCGCGGCATCGCGCGAACTCATCCGTCGCTCGTGATGATCGTGAAGCGATTGAGTCGCGACGAGTCAAGTCAACGAACGGATTTCATCTTGAAGCATTGTGTCTCTTGTGTGCGGTTGCTCTTGGCAATCGCGAGGGACTCGCGCACAATTCGCCCCGCTCGAACGGGCCACTTCCTCGTGACTCGTTCGGGCAACGCAGCGTTCCCCCTCCGAACATGACTCTTGAGGACATCGCAAGAGTGAATCCTACATCCGCTTCGCAAGACGTACGTCGATCTGCTTCACTCGCGATGCAGGTCCAGCACCTGCAAGGCGAACTGCCGACGACCAGTCACCCGACGACCAATGTTTCCGCGACGAAGATCAAACTGTCCCTCAGTCAGCTCACCACGATGCGCTGGTCGCTGCCGGAACAGGTGCTGCAACTGAAAGCCCTCGGTTACGACGGCATCGGATTGTGGCGGCCCAAGGTGTCTGGATTCGGTGAGGAACTGGCGGCCGATGTGATTCGTGATGCCGATGTCGGGGTGTCGTCACTGTCGTTCGTGGGTGGCTTCACGGGTCGTCACGGCTTCAGTTTCCAAGACGCTCTGGCCGACGCGCGCGATGCGATCTGCGAGGCCGAGTTGCTGGGTGCCGAGAACCTGATCGTCGTGGGTGGTGCCCGCAACCATCACACGATTCGTCACAGTCGGCGTCTGGTGACGGAGGCGCTGCGCGAGTTGTCCGAGTTCGCGATGCTGCACGGCGTGCGGTTGTCGCTGCTGCCGATGCACAACTTCTTCGCGCCGACGTGGACGTTTCTGCACACGCTCGACGAGACGCTCGAACTGCTCGACAACGTCAATCATCCGTCGGTGGGACTGGCGTTCGACACGTACCATTTGTGGCGTGAGCCGCACCTGATCGAGCGCATTCCCGAACTGGTGCCGCTCACGGGTGTGGTGCAGATCAGCGATTCGCGCCGCGCTCCGCAGACCGACTCCGACCGCTGCTTCCCCGGCGAGGGGCGCATCCCGCTGCATGACATCGTGCGGGCCTTCCGACAGGCTGGCTACGAGGGCTACTTCGACGTGCAGGTCTGGTCCGATGAGGGCTGGGCCAAGTCGAGTGCCGAAGTGATCCGGCTCTGCCAAGACTCGCTGCTTCGGTTCGCCCAACCCGTTGTCGCAACGCCCCCTGCCCTGCTCGTGGGAGAGTGATGCGCCCCAGATCGGGCCAAGAATCACAGCCGCCTCGTTCGACAATCCCCGCCGTGAATGCGATCCTCTCCCCGCCAGATCGCCTTGAGGTTCCGTTTGGTTTCGGTTTGAGTTGGTCTCCCTCCGCCTTGCCCCGCCTCGTCAAAAGCCCGCCCTGCCATGTCGCACGATTGGTACAGCCTCGACGAATTGTCCCGTCAGTTGGGACGAGACCGTCGAGAAATTGAGAAGCTGGTCAACCGGGGCCGCATCCCCGGTCGAAAGATCGCGGGTGACTGGCAGTTCCATCCGACCGAGATCACGCACTGGCTCGAACAGGAGATGCGCGAGTACACCGATCGCGAGTTGGCGGTGCTCGAACAGACTCACCGGTCGATGGAGTTCAACGATCCTCATCCGGTCGCGGCGTTGTTGCGGGTCGAGACCGTTCAAGTTCCGCTCGAAGCACGCACCAAGCGGTCGGTGTTGGAGAGTCTCGTCGAGTTGGCGGGCCGCTCGTGGGAAGTGTGGCAACCGGCCGCGCTGCTGGCGGCCGTTCAAGACCGCGAGACGGTGCTGTCGACGGCGTTCGAGAACGGCGTCGCGATTCCTCACCCCCGCAATCCGCAGCCCGAGGCGCTGGGTCAGTCGGTCATCGCGTTCGGTCGCACCCTGTCGGGGATCGTGTTCGGAGCACCCAACCGGGCGCTGACCGATCTGTTTTTTCTGGTCGTCTGTCGCGATTCGAGGACGCATCTGCACGTCCTCGCGCGGCTGGGACGGATGTTGCAGAACCCAGACTTCCTCGCAGAACTGCGGGCGGCGGAAGACAGCGTGACGGCCTATCACGTCATCTGCGCAGCCGATCGAAAAATTGTCGGCTGACGCAAGTCAACTCGAAGTGATCAGAGACGGAAGCGACCCGAGTACGATGTCCGACGCCCAGCTTTCTTCATCCGCAACACTTGGCGAGCCGCCGCCGGCGGGTGAGCCGTGTCCGACGCCGCTCGTGTGGCAGGAGGTGCTGGCGGCGTATCGTTCCGAAAGCATTGCGTGGGAGCTGACGCATGGCTCGCGGCGGTTGGTCGGTCGCACGTGGGGCCAGGGCCGGCCGCTGTACTTGCTCAACGGATTCGCCGCGACGGCCGAGATGTCTGCGCTGACAATGTGGCTGCTGCGCGAAGAGTTTCGTTGCGTGGTCTTCGACACGTTTGAAGGCAGTGCCTCGCGCCAGTCGCGACCGGCGATGAGCGACTTCGCATCGGACGTGCGGGCCGTGGCCGATCATCACGGTGACAACACGCTGAACGTGTTCGGGGCTTCGTTCGGCGCGGCGGTCGCGTTGCAGTTGGCCCTCGAATCCCCGAGCCGCATTGCGGGGCTGGTCCTGCAACACGGCTTCGCGCGGCGGCGGTTGTCGATGTCCGAGCGGATGCTGGCCGCGTGGTGTTGGCGTTCGCGCCGAACACTCGCTCAATTTCCCTGGCGACGGCGCATTCAAGAGCTGAATCACCGCCTCTGGTTCCCGCCGTTCGACGGCACGCGGTTCGAGTTCCTCGTGGACTCGACCGGCTCGATCCCGCTGGTCGATCTCGCGCGGAAGGGACTCGCGGTGAATGGCTTTGAGATTTCGAGTCGTCTCGGTGAGATCGCTTGCCCCGTCATGCTGGTGCGGACGGAAGGCGAAGGCGGGCTTGAAGCCCGGTCGCACGCGCAGCTCGAACAGGGATTGAAGGGATCGCGCACCGAGTGGATGCACTCATCAGGCTTGCATCCTGCTTTGACCCACCCGCATCGGCTGGTGAAACTCCTCAAGTCGTTCTTTGCGCCGGAAACAAAATGAGTGAAGAGTTGCCACCGCCGTTTGATGTCGTCGCCGTGGGAGCGCATCCCGATGATGTCGAGATCGCCGTGGGAGGGACGCTCGCGAGGCTGGTTCAGCAGGGCTATCGGGTTGGCATCGTGGACCTCACCAATGGCGAACCGACTCCCGGCTGTCCCGGCGTCGAGGTGCGATTGGCCGAGTCGCGCGAGGCGGCTCGGATTCTCGGGGTCCACGCGCGCGAGACGCTGACGCTGCCGAACCGCTACCTGTTCGATTCGTTCTCCGCGCGGATTGCTTTGGCGCGAGTCTTCCGATTGTGGCGGCCAAAGATTGTGCTGGGGATCGCGGACAAAACGCCGATGGCCTCGCCCGATCACTGGCAGGCGATGCAGATCACGGATGCGGCGGTCTTTTACAGTCGGCTGACGAAGTGGGATGACGAGTTCGCCGGCCTGCCCGCTCATACGGTTCAAAAGCAGCTTTGGTATCCTTTGGGCCTGTCGAATCTGGACGTTTCTGCCGGAGGCGGCCGATTTGTCGCGGACATCTCGTCCACGTTGCCGATCAAGTTGGAGGCGATTCGGGCGTACCAGACGCAGTTTCCCCCGAGCAAGCAGCGCGTGTTTGGGTGGGTGGAAAGCCAGAGCCGTCTGTACGGGCAGAGCGCGGGCTTCGAGGCGGGCGAGTTGCTGATCGCGGCCACGATGCTCGGAATCACCGATCTGGTCCAGACGCTCTGCCCGTAATGATCGTTCGAGTCGTCGTGTCCGGGCAAAGTTTTCACTGGGGCGGACTTCCATTCCGTCCCCCCGCTCGTAAACTCACGGGAGTTTTGGTTAGAGTTGCCTCACATCAAGGGCCATGTTGCGAGGCGAATGTCGTCTGCACAGGCAACTCTGTCGGGCCAGCAACTTCGGTAGCGCATCATGAAGTTTCGCGTCGGACATCTAAGTATCGTCGGCAAACGGGACAACAACGAAGACGCCAGCTTCGTCGATCCTCGTTCGCGCTTCTTCCTCGTCGCCGATGGGATGGGTGGTCAATCGGCCGGTGAACGCGCCAGTGGCCTCGCGACGGAGATCGTGCCTCAAAAGCTCAACCTGCTCGATTTCGACAAGGCCACCGCCGAACAAACGGTGAAATTGATCGATGAGGCGGTGTCGCAGGCCAACTACGAAATCATGGCGATGGGTGAGCTCGACTCGAAGTTGAAGAACATGGGGACCACTCTCGCGTTCATCGTTCAAGTGGCCGGAACCATGTATGTCGGTGGTGTGGGAGACAGCCGCGTTTACCTGCTGCGTGGTGAAAAACTCGAACAGCTCACGACAGACCATTCGCTGACGCAGGCGCTGGTCGATGCGGGGACGCTCACGCTGGAAGAGGCTGCCAACCACCGCTACCGCAACGTGCTCTATCGGTATCTCGGCTGCAAGGAAGGCGGACAGGGAACGAATCCGAAGCAGGTTCGCCCGCAAGTCGGCGACAAGTTCCTGCTCTGCTCGGACGGTGTGACCGGTGGTGCCGACGATGCCAAGCTGGCCGAGTTGCTGGCTGCGGGGTCCGACCCGCAAACGACGGCCGAAGCCATTGTCCAGGCGGCCACTGACGGTGGCTCGAAGGACAACATCACTGGCGTGGTGATCTTCGTCGATGCGTAGAGCGGCCCCTTCGGTACGAAGTGTCAGGAGTAACTAGCCCGACGCGCAAGCGAGGGCTGCAACTGGATTGTGGCCACAGACCTCGCTCGCGCGTCGGGCTAGTGCCCTGTCAGGTCTCAGATTTGGGGTTGATTGACCGGGTTGAAATCGGAGAACCTCTGTTGAACAAGGAGGTTCTGATGAACAAGAAGTATA
>JAYUFF010001107.1:0-3154 GCA_043738825.1 Schlesneria sp. | reverse complement strand
GACGCAGTGCCACGCTCGACCAGTCGATCCGGTCGAGCAACCAGTTCAAAGCCAGCTTGAGACACTCCGCATTCAACACCACCGTCATCGACTTGAAGTCTCGATGCGACATCCCCGATTCCTTTCGGGACAGAGTTCCGATCCCTTACGCCTGTGAAACGTAAGAATGGCCGAAACTCCAACTCGCATCGAGACTTCTTTCACGTACCAAAAGGGGTAACGGCGTAGGGTGGCACGGCTTGCTTTCATACCTTGAATTGACCGGGGGACGTGCCACTGTTTCGGAGTCTTCGGAGAAACAGTACCGATGTGCCGACAACGATTCCAAGTCGTGTAGGGCCGGTTCCACCGGCCTCTTCGATGAGCGTTTGGTGTTGGTGGAACCGGCCCTACATCACTTCGCTCGCGCTTCAGGCTGCTATGGGCGGGTACGTTATGCTTCCGGAGTTGCTTGGCGGTGGGTTCCTCCATAACTCTCGAATGCTGAACAAACCGGATTCCGTCCCTCACATGAACCACGGGCCTGTCTGAATGCGGCGGGAGAGAACCAGAGCGGACACGGTTGCGGTGAGCCGCCGACTTCGCCAGATTGAGCCTCGTTCGGCGTGGCCGTTCGGTTCTGTTGCTCGATGTCGGTTTCACCTGGAGTCAACCAAATGTCTCGCGTTGTGGTTTCGTGTCTGATGGCGTCGGCGGTGGTGTGTGCGATGAGTCTGAACGGGCGGGCGGACGAACCGGTCGTCACGCTGAAGAAGGGCGATCGCGTGGTGTTCCTCGGGGACTCGATCACGCAGGGGGGAGACAGCCACGACAAGGGCTATGTCCGTCTCATCCGCAAGACGTTGACCGAGAAGCACGCCGACCTGGGGATCGAGGTGATCGGAGCCGGCATCAGCGGCAACAAGGTTCCCGATTTGCAGCGCCGTCTGGAGAAAGATGTCCTCGCCAAGAAGCCGACGATCGTCGTGATCTACATCGGCATCAACGATGTCTGGCACGGCGAGAGCGATCCGGCCAAAGGAACGCTGCCCGAAGCCTTCACCTCTGGCCTGAAGGAAGTTGTCGGCCGCTGCACGGCGGCTGGAGCGTCCGTCGTGATCTGCACCCCCACGATGATCGGTGAGAAGAAGGGCGGAGCCAACTCGCTCGACAAGAAGCTCGACCAGTACTCGGACCTCAGCCGGAATCTCGCCAAGGAATTGAAGCTGCCGCTGTGCGACCTGCGTCAGGCGTTCGTCGATCACCTAAAGGACCACAACCCCGACAACGCCGAGATGGGAATCCTGACCTCGGATCGAGTCCACCTGAACGATGCGGGCAACAAGTTCGTGGCCGACACCATGCTCAAGGTGCTGGATCGCTGATTTCGATTCGGCCAGAAGTGTGACGTTTAGCTGCTACGCCAACGGCGTGCGTGCAATCCACAGTTCGACCTCGTCCGCTCCCACGCCGTTGGCGTTGGGGCTAAACGTTGAGTGGCCACGGCACGGCACTCATTTCGGCGGCGCGATATCGGTCAGCTTCGGGAGTGGCGGTCGTTCCTGAGAAGCGTCCGGGCCGTCGCTGTCGGCGGGAGGATTGGCCAGCCGGATGACTCGCAACTGCTCGAACGGATCGGGGATCGACAGCCGCAGGAACGTGGCCGGGTTCGGAGTCGCGAGGGGAACGGCCATCGTGAGCAGCACGTGAGCCGATCCGGCGCTCGGGTCATCCGCAACTTTCACGGCGGCTTCCGCCGACAGAGGGAAGCGGCCGAGCGCCGGCATTTGCAGCGGATTCGGAGCCGACACGTACGCGCGAGGCGAGACCGGCTGCTGCGGGAAGACGGGCCGAACCGGATCGGAATCGGAGGCGAGTGTCGGGACATCCAGCACGGGCCTGCGCCAGTCGGCGGGGAGTCGCTCGTGAGTCAGCGCCGTCGGCGCACCGGGGAAGGCTCCGAACGGCAACGACCACAGGTGAGACCGCACTTTCTCGGCACCGAACGTTCGAGGGGGAGCGGGCTGCGCGGTCATGGGCAGTGTCGGCATCGTGATCTGCTGCGGCGGCACGAGGCGCTCCGAGAGAAACTGAGCGTTCGCTGTCGAAGACGCAAACGCAACAGCAGTGAATGTCAGGCCCATTAGAACGCATTTCAAAACTAGCCCGACGCGCAAGCGAGGGCGTACCGTGACTCGAAGGTCCGGCCCTCGCTCGCGCGGCGGGCTAGTCCGAACAGATTTTGAAAAATGCTCCGGCCGTCGAAGGATGAATGTCATGGTGCGGTTCTCAAGGAATGAAAGTCTCACTCAGCTCAACGCGGCTACGGAACCTGAATGACGAGTTGCACGTCGGTGCCAATCTCGGGCAGCACCTTGGTGTTCGTCTCCAGCTTGATCAGCGGTTCGTCCTTCATGGTCAGGCTGGTCTGAAACACCGTCTCATCCGTGACGGGGAAGATGGCGATCAGAGTTCCGGTCGAGTCGGCTCCGTATACGGTCTCTGGCTTGTTCGGATCGAGTTGCTTGGAGATCGAGCCGGTGAAGATCCACTTCAGAGGAGGCATCGTCTTCGCCGTCTTGCGATCGACGAGAGCCTTTTCGATTGGGAGTCGCTTCGTGAGGCCACCCGCTCCGGGCAGGTCGAGGAAGATTTTGACTTCCGGTCCCTCGGCCGTGGCCCCTTCCCCCTTGGCGGGCTTCCCCGGTTTCAGCCCGAGACTTTCGAGCGCCTTGTGAATGTCGCTCGGCTTCGCCTCGAACGTCACCACGGTTTCGTGAGCCTTTTGACCCTTCGGTGCCGGCAGCGACGCGATGACTTCGATCGGATAGACCTCGCTGAGGTTCGGCAGCTTCCGCAGTGCGATCTTGCAGGCGATCGAGACTGTCTTCTTTTCCTTATCGACTTTGATCGCCTCGCCCGGTTTGTCCTGCGCTGCTGCCGACGCCACCAACAAGAGCAGCGCACCGAGGCACGACGCGACCTTGGCAACAGTTCGAGATGCCCTGTTTGTCGAGACTCGACTCGACTCGGTCGTTGATGGACTCGTCTTGAATCGTCGTTCGTTCATCGCTTCGACTCTCCCACGGAATTCATCAGCGCGACACTTCACAAAACAGGTTTGTAGCCACGCTCGCCAAGAGCGTGGGTTTTCCACAAATCTCCCACGCTCTTG
>JAYUFF010001106.1:0-3155 GCA_043738825.1 Schlesneria sp. | reverse complement strand
GCCCCCGGACTCTTCGACGCGATGTCCGGGGGCTGACGCCGCCCGGCTCACCAAGAATGTTTAATCGACGACCGCGTGAGGTCGAAAACATTGTGACGACCAACACCACCCCAACGCCCGCAGACTATGACTCGCTCAGAACGCTGGTTCAAGACAGGGTGGTGGGTGCGATTCATGGCGGCGGGGGAACTCGCTACAGTACTCGGGCCGTTCGGCGGCCTGCTTCGTTCGGCGCGAGTCTCCCGACCCCGCCGAAACGCCCGACCGCAGGTCTCCCGCTTCGTTGCTGATCGGAACAAACCGATCGGAACAAACCGAAGAGGAGACCTGCGGTCGAGTCGCTGTGCGGGGTCAGGAGACCCGCGCACAACCAGAGACCCGCGCACAACGCGGCGGCGGCCTGCTTGTCCAGCACTGGAAATTTCATGAATGCCTCGCACGAAGACTCCGCGCCGGCGGTTGCTCATCAGACTCTGCCGCGCGTGCTGGGGTTGTTCGATGCGACGTGCATGGTCGTCGGCTCGATCATCGGGTCGGGAATCTTCTTGAAGGTCAGCAGCGTTGATCGAGCTCTCGCACCGTATGGCATGCTGGCGATCATGGGGATCTGGCTGTTTGTCGGGTTGGTGACGTTGTGCGGGGCGCTGGCTCTGGCGGAACTGGGGGCGATGTTTCCGCAGGCGGGCGGGCCGTACCTGTATCTCCGCGAAGCCTACGGTCGGCTCCCCGCGTTTTTGTGGGGCTGGACCGAGTTCTGGGTGGTGCGAACCGGTTCGGTCGGTGCCCTCGCGTGCGCAACGGTCCTCTACTTTCATCAACTCGTCGAGTTGCCACCGTGGGGACAGACCACACTCGCGATCGGGATCGTCGTGGGGTTGTCGCTCATCAATTTGTTCAGCACGCGGTGGGGAGCGGGCGTACAGAGTGCGGCCACGGTGGCGAAGGTCGCGTTTCTGACGGGGCTGATTGTCCTGCCGTTCCTGCTGCGCCGGATCGACCCGGCCAACTTGCAGCCGCTGCTGAGTTGGAACGATGCCCAACCGTCGCTGCTGACGTTTTGGAAGGCGATTGGGATCGCAATGGTCGCGGTGCTGTGGCCCTATGACGGTTGGATCAACCTCGGTCCGGTGGCCGAAGACATCCGCGAGCCGCAGCGAAACGTGCCGCTCGGGCTGGGGATCGGCCTCGGTATGGTGATCCTCATCTATCTCGGGGCGAACCTCAGCTATCACCTCACGCTGACGATGAGCCATCTGTCGGCGAGCAGCACGGTCGCGGCCGATGTCTTCCAAGTGCTGTTCGGTCCCGTCGGAGCACAGATCGCGGCGCTCGGCGTGATGTGCTCGACGTTCGGCGCGACCAACTCGAACATGATCACCGGGCCGCGCATCTATCTGGCCGTCGCGCGAGACGGCCTTGTCCCGCGCTGGCTGCACCGCATTCATCCGGTCTACCAGACTCCCGCCAATGCCATCGTGGCTCAAGCGGTTTGGACGGTGCTGCTGATCGTTTTGTTCTCGGTCTGGAAGCCAAGTGAACAGCAGGCCGCCCCGCTCGCAGCGAATCAAGGTGAGACGACGACCGTCGTGCCGAGTGGTATCGATCAGGGAGCTGAATCGTTGAAGGAAGCGACCCGCGCCGCAAACCCAAAAACTCTCGAACCGCACTCCGTCCAGATGAAGCGTGCATTCGACAACCTCACCGACTCCGTGATCTGTGCCGGATTGCTCTTCTATGGGCTGACGGTGTCGGCGGTGTATGTCCTGCGGCAAACCCGGCCTGATGTTGAACGGCCTTACAAAACGTGGGGTTATCCGCTGACACCGGCCTTGTTGCTCGTGGCCTATGCCGGAGCCTTCGTCAGTCTCCTGATCGATCAACCGTGGCAGACGCTCAGTGTGCTGGTTCTGATTGCGTCGGGAGTCGTCTACTATCTCGCGGCCTCGCGCTGGCAGCGGCTTGGGGCGACGACAACTCATTGAGGGAATGAGGCTGGACCTGACTCGCCCCTCACCCCCGGCCCTTCTCCCCAAAGGGGCGAGGGGAGGAAGACAAGACAAGGCAACGGAACACGAACGTCGATGACATCCCCCCTGCTCCATATCGTTCTGTACCAGCCCGAGATTCCTCCCAACACGGGGAACATCGGGCGGACGTGCGTCGCCATCGGGGCCAAGCTGTGGTTGATTCGTCCGTTGGGCTTCAGCCTCGACGAGCAACAGCTTCGCCGCGCGGGGCTGGACTACTGGCCGTTCCTCGATTACGAGATCGTCGATAGTTGGCCCGAGGTCTTGCGGAAGCTGCCCGGTCGCAACGTGTGGTGCATCGAGAACCCGGCCGCTCGCACCGTGTGGGAGGCCGATTTCTCACCGGGCGATATTTTGTTATTCGGTCGCGAAACGAACGGCCTGCCGCGCGAGATCGTCGAGGAACTGCGCTCGCGCACCGTCCAGTTTCCAATGCACCCGGAAGTCCGCAGCCTGAATCTGGCCAACACCGTTTGTGCCGTCGCGTATGAAGCGGTCCGTCAGTTCGGAGGGCTGACGATGAAGACCACCGTGGAGTAACGAGAGTCGAGATGTAGGATGGGCACTCTTGCCCGTCCGCCTTTCTGTCTTCCAGCCGGACGGGCAAGAGTGCCCATCCTCCAAGTCTAATTTCCGCCGCTTGCCCAACAGGAGCCATCCATGACCAGCACCGTCGAACAGCGATTGAAGCAACACGGCCACGAAGTTCCGGCCGCTCCCGAGGCGATCGGGTTCTACGTGCCCGTCCTCCGAACCGGGAACCTCGTCATCACCAGCGGGCAGTTGCCGGTGATCGGCAAAGAGCTGATGTTCAAGGGGAAGGTCGGCACCGACCTGCACGAGGAAGACGGAGCCAACGCCGCGCGGCTCTGTGCGCTGAACGCACTCGCGCAGATCAAGGCGTGCGTCGGAAGCCTCGACCGGGTGACACGGATCGTGCGTGTCGAAGGCTACGTCCAATCGGCCGAAGGCTTCACAAAGCAGCCCGCCGTCATCAACGGAGCGTCGGAACTGCTCGTTCAAGCCTTCGGCGACGCTGGCAAACATACTCGCATCGCCGTCGGTGCCAACGAACTGCCGATCAACGCTGCTGTCGAACTCGTCGTCTGGGCCGAGGTTGGTGATTCA